>DASRSD010000087.1 GCA_035656635.1 Pirellulales bacterium | reverse complement strand
CCCGCTGTAGCTGACCAGCGGACTGCCCGAGCGGCTGAGCGTGCTGGCGGTGATCCCGATCGTCTCCGGACCCACGCCCGTCGATTGACTCACCAGGCTGTCCGTCCCGCTGCCCCCGCTGTCAGCAATAATGACACTTGCAGCAGAGGGCAAAGTGTTTTGGTTAATTATGTAGGAATCGTTCCCATCTCCTCCATCCAAATTTATTGAAACCAAACTTGAATAATCAGTCTGATTAATGCTGGTCAAATCAATTGTATTATCGAAATTGTCTGTTGCTGTGATAATAATGGATTTGACGCCAGCTGCCGATTGGACGCCGGAATCCGGATTGAATCCGCTAATACCATTAATGGTCAATTGCACATTGCCGCCAACCGCTGAAAGAGCAACGGCATCGGCCGCAGTAAGATTTAGGGTCAGTGTTCCTGAAAAGAAATTGGAAGTGACACTCAGCAAGCAGCGATCTTCAAGTCGCTCCACGCCGTGCGGTCGCCGGGAACTGACAACGCGAGAGCGCTTTGCCTGTCGGGCACGCGGTGGCCCAAAAGTCCGGAATGCCCAGTCAGACCAAATCGACATACCGAGCCATCTCCACCGCCCGCGGGCAGGCCCCTAGCCCAACGAGCCATGCCCTTCCGGCGCGGCCGAAAAATGCCCTGCACGCCGGAGATTGAAAATAAATGATCCACCGGTGGGCATCTTAGTACGAGCAAACTTTCAATACCACTGCGATGCTTAAACTCGTTGGGTGCCAACCATTAGGTGGATCGGACAAAGCCTGTCCGCTTGAGCCTAATTGCCCGCTCCACGGAATGCAAGATTGCGTATTCCAAAGAATATTCAGTTGGGGGAAGAAAAGACCAAAAATAGTGAGTTTATTGGTCTGAAATCGCTCTGATGGCAACCTTTTAATAAAGCCGCTCGATGTGGCATCTGCAAATTCCATGGGCTTAGAACTCATTGAGTTGTGGGTTCGACGCAGTGCACACGCTAATAGGGCAAAGAAATTAATGGAACCTCAGAAAAATGACAGCGCTGAGCTTGGCTTCAAGAAGCGTTGCTTGCAACCACCGGCTCTTCGCGTAGCGAATCCAATCGCCCCGCCATCAAATTTGCAACAGGCCGAGTAAATACATGTCGATCGCAAGCGATGCGAATGATCGATGTTAATGGTACGGCCAAAAACGCGCCCACAATGCCCCACAGAGTCCCCCAAAAAATCAAAGCCAGCAAAATAACCACAGGGTGCAATTGCATGTGCTCGCCCATCAACTTGGGTTGAATGAAGTTACCGATTACGAATTGAATGACCCCGGGAATGAGAATAGCCATCATGCCTTCAGCAAGGGTGAAGTTTGACGATAATAACACCATTGGCGCCGGCAAAAGTGTGGCAATAAACGAACCAACATTCGGAATGAAATTGAGCAAAAAAGTTAACAACCCAAACAGCACTGCCGCCTGGACTCCCAAAATCGATAATACGACTGCGTCGAGCGCGCCGGTTACCGCTGAAAGGAGCGTCATAGTAATCAAATAGGAGCGAATGCGCGATTCCATTTCTCCCCATGCGCCACCAATCGGCCGATCGTGCTTGACACTGCTCAATAGCAGAAAAAACAGAAACACCAACACGATGACGCTTTGCGAAATGATCGCCCATGCCACTCCGCCCACGAAACCAGTAGCGCCAAGTAAAAGGTTTTGGATTGCACCCAATGAAAGATCTGCCAATGGATTGGTTTTTTTGGGATGTGGAACAGGCACAGTCGGAGCCCCAGTCTCCGAAACATTTGCAGCCGCTTCCTCAGCTGCGGGCGTCGTTGTTTTCGTGGTCCACCATTGCACAAACGGCAAATCTTCGACCCATTTGATGATCGATTCTAATTTGGTCTCGTATTGATCCACATTGCTGGTGATTTGATCGAACGATACCTCAATCAATAGTCCCATTCCAATTAACAACAGCACTGCGAGTAATGAAGCCATACATGCAGCCAAGGTCCGTGACATCCGTGCACGGATTTCCAAAAAATCGACTAACGGCATCAAGGCTAGCGCAAGAAAAGCGGCAATAATAAATGGAATAATAATCGGTCGCAACCAGGCTAGCGCCACACCAGCCGTGACGACCGCAATTACCGTTAAGCAAACAGTATGGATGCGCAATTCAGCGCGAATCGGCGGTTCAGATGCAGTAGACAAATTCTCGTCCTGGAGCTTTGATGTTCTACTTATGCCGCGTCGGCAACCCATGGATTGCAGTCGCCTATAAGTCTCAAAAGTGTATCGCACCGATGGTTGCCGCGACTAGCAGCGTACGCCCAAAAAAGCACTCAGGGCAAGTAGTTTCCAAGAATTTTGGCGATCACTAGCAGCGTTAGCTACCGGCCGGCTTCATTCCGGCAGGAGCATTTCCTGCCGGAGCGGCGCCGTCGGCCGGCGCGGCTGCAGGTTTCGTGGCACCTTTCTTCGGTGCTTCTATCTTCGGCGCCGAATTCTGGAATGGCTGGGCAAATGCCGTTTCGTGCAGACACTGAATCAAGCCCTCGTCCGTGAATAAGACCAAGCGATCATTTTGATCGTTCGTCAACGGTTTGATGGACTGCGGTAGTTGTAGCGTATCAATTCGCGATCCAGTTTTGATATCCAGAATCGAAATTCGGCCTAACTTATCGCGTGTGTACACTCGCTCAGAACTAACGGATACCACTTGAACAGGATCAGGAGAAAACCAAATGACCTCACCTGTATTTGGCCGCAGCGCAAACATTCCGCCGTCTTCAAGCACGACATACACCGCCGTATTGGTGACAATCGGCCGCTGCCGAATGGGAGAACCGGCAGAGAACCTCCAAAGCTCATCGCCCAGTCGATGCAAATTCGCAGGCTGGTTAGATTTCGCAGTGTCGGTTCCTTCGGCTGCGATATCGGCATAGTATGCAATTACATATCCTGTTTCCGTGCCCAAGTACACTTGCGAACCAAACAGCGTTGGTGTTGAAGTAATTCCTTCCGGCACAACTTTGTTGAATTCTGATTTCATATCGCCGAATAGGATGTACATCTGATTCAAGTCGCCTGCCCAAGCCACAGTTGAATCGGTGCTGTTTAGCTCTCCCGCTAATGTTCCAGCCCACGGTTGATAGGACGGATATACATTTTCTGGCAACTTTGCATTCTTAATAGTTGAAAGCGAATACATTTCCAGTCCACCCTTAACTAACGGCAAAATTACTTCGTCGGCAGTAAGCGCCGGACCGCGTTCAGGAGTTCCGGTAACTTGGCGATCAAGCACCACGTTACCGCTAGCCCGATCTAAGACAAACAACCGGGCTGTGTTCGCCACGGCCACATACGATGCATTGGCACTTGCGGATAGAGCGTTCAACCTTCTTACTCCGATGCGAAAGGGCCACATGATCTGCCCGTTCTCGGCATCCATCACGAACAGCATGCCCTCGCTTGTCACGACCAAAAGTAAACCGGCCTGCAATTTAATATGTGTGACTTTCGAGCGGGCCCGATCTAAAGGCATCTGAGCAACCCAGGCGCGTTTCAGTCCTGCTTGCGCTGCCGCCTCCTGCGAAATTAATGGCACACCAATTGCCTGCGCACGGGCAACACCTTTTTCCAATTGAATCGCCAGAACGCCGATCGCCAGCACAATAGACAGTAATCGGAACATATCGGTTACCGAGATGACAAAACTGGGGGATCAACACGACCTAATTTATTTCATAGCACACGACCACGCTTGTTGCATTCACTAAAGTCAATGTACTCAATCTATCATAATTGGGGGGCGAGTACTTCGATACCGACCGACGATCTTTGTTTCTGGCTCAATGAGACGCTAGACCGCTTTCAGGGCACAGCCTAAGCTGAATTAAACCACGAAAGATTAAACCCGTCTGAGAGTTGCGGTCGAATCTAGGATGTTTTGTACCGGTGTGTGGAATTTGTAGTTGTTAAGCATGCGATTCCCCATGATCACGTTTTAAGAATGCCCATACCATTGCCTGCCGAAATCACCGAGCACGCTTGTTTCCCGGAAATCTTGGGATATTTGAATTATTCTTCAGGCGTGGCCGATCATGCATTTCTGCAACGGCTAAATGAATTGTGGCAGGCAATTCAAAGTAAAACTGCGAACGATGATGATGTCTCAAGCATTGTTCATCAAGTGTTGCTACAAAAACTGGCCAAACTGACCGGTCGCAGCGTGGCCTTCCAAAATACGGAACAGGCGCAAAACGTTTTGCGCATAATCTTCGAGGAAATGCTGCCCGCTTACCGCCGTCATCACCGTAATTTGCTGTTTCATCAATCCGACACTGATTTGTGGCAACCATTTTTTATCGGTCGCGTTGCAGAAGCGGTTCTGACCGCCGGAACGCCCTGGAGCGAAACGACCAGAATCGTTGAGCAATCGCTCGCTCGGCTGAACAATTTCATCGGCTACCGACCTGTTCCTATTTTAGAAACTAACAAGCATGAGCCGTATGATCACGAACGAGTAGCTCTTATTCCGCTTTACATTGCTGGAGCAGGTGTTTCAGCAGGCAACTATCAAGTACTCATCGAACAAACGTTAACCATTCTGCAGAACACCAATCCCGAATTGCTCGAAGCCGCTGGTTTCAGTTTTTCGGCTCTCGGTGAACTGGCGTTTGATCCGCGAGCCTACGATTTTAACCATCCGGTAAATCGCCGACCGAATTACCATTTCGGTACTTGGGACCAGCAATTGATCGACAACAAAGGCTACTATCGTCGATTTGTCATTCAACAATGCACCTTGGATGCCATTCGCGCGCGCGTCGATCAAACCCACGATTTACCGCGCGAACAAGTAATGCTTGAGGCCGCCGCGGTATTGGCCGGTACCATTTTAATGGCCTGCGGCACGACAGGCAGCGGCCCCGAAGCGTACGACTCTTCGGTCACACTAGCCACCCTGTTGCCGAAAATTGCCCGATATCGTGACGAATTTTATCAACAGTTGCTTGCGCAAGTGGGAGGAGACCACCGTCAGCGGCTATTGGCTGAGGCAGCCGATCGGCACCAGCTATTTGCCGGTGCTCGACAACACTTAAATGCCGAGTTGGCCCGACTGCGGGCTCTGCAGCTACTGCATGTCCAGTTGGCTCTCATTTTTTCCCGCCTGGGCTATTCCGATGCGGCAACGCGTCAATCACAGATTGTTCCGGCTGCATCAGCACGCATGATATGTCAGATGCAATGTTTATTGACCAATGGCCGTAGCGCAATCGACGCCCAGCGGTTGCACGATGGCTTTTTCGCTCTTGCTCAAGCGGAAAATGCACTTCATCGAGCAATTAACTGCGGCGCAGTAATTGACCCGTGGAACATTCTCGGGTTTGGCGGACAATTCAGTTTGTTTCCGGCTGTGGAAAACAGCATTCCCGATCCGCGCGTAGAGGAACTGCTTGATCTAATTGAACAAATCTTCGCCCTGTACGCTCAATTGTGGCACGAATTCGCGATTGCCAACGATGCAGCATCGCAAAAACGGCTGGCTGCTGCATTCCAAAAACTGGCGGCTTGGTGGGATGGTTTCGCCACCGCGGCTGTTAGCGGTGTGCAACACATCTCCGGCAGCGAGGCCGTCACGGCCGCAAAGCGGGTTGCGGCAGCTCTAGGCGCTTGGCATCAAGCGGGCGAAGCCGCTGGCCAAGTTGCCTTTTGGCAACCGCATGTAGAACACTTCAACTCTCCACAAGCCTACGGACGAGTTATTGAAGCTTTGCTACAACGGGAAGATTTACAGGCTGCTGTGGCGCTTCTCATGCACTGGCTAAGCCAGGCTGAAAAGGTTCGTCTCGATGCCAGCCCCTACAGTTTTTACGCACTCGCAACACAATGCCTGCACAAGGCCCTTGCTGCCGCAGCAGTGAAAACGACCAACGGGCAAAACCAGCCTGGTGACAAACACTTATTTGCTCCGTCGCTGGGATTGAAGTATTTCGATTACCTCGAAGCCAATGCCGAACATTTCTGGAACGTACCACAATGGCATTCGGAAGAATTGCCTGAAGATAGCTCTTCGGGACAGCAATTTGAATCTCAGAGCCATCCGGCATCGAGGGATTTCGAAGAAGACGCGGACCAGCAAGACAATTTGCTAAGCGCCGCGTACGAAAATATGGTTTATCGAGACAGCACGGCAGACGGCACAGATGCCGATATGTTAGAAGTACCCGGTGCCAATGATAACAACGACGAATTTGATCGCGAACTCCGACGGCTGTCTCCGCGTCTGGCGTTTCTCGCCATGTTATCGGCCCAATGGAAAATGCTGGCCTGGTTTCCAACGAAAAAACGGCTGGCTTCCAATAGCGAAAAATCATCGACGCCCGACGTCCAAACCGCAACGCTTGTCATTCGACCAGAATGGTTGGCTCGCGCGCAAGAAAACGATCAACAATTATTGAAACTTGCTACCGCAATTCAGCGTTACCCAATCGCCATTTCTTCGGCTGCTTATGATGCCTTGTTGGAATACGATCGTCGCCGCGTTACCCGCGAAATGCTGCTCGAAAAAGTCGTCACAACACTGGCCAGCACAATGGAAGCTGAGCTCTTTTTGGCCGCTGCGATGCCGTCTTCACCTAAGATCACCGAGGCGAGTAAGCAGATACATGTCGACGCCAAACTCACCCCCTTCATCCACGGACGGGAAACCATCGCGCTGATGTCGGCCATCATGACTGGAGATTCCGTCGCAGCGCGCTCCGCCTGGAGAGCATTTTTGATCGAGCTTGCACCGCAACCCTCGTTGTATATGCCGCTGTCGCGCGGCGGTGCCCCCACAAAGATTGCTTCCGCACGGGCCCAGCAGCAAGTACTTTGCGAACTGCTCCATCGTTTGCCACGATTAGGGCTGCTGCGCGAATCGTGTCAGCTGTTGCGTGTGGCCCGCGCGATGGAAAAGTCTCATTCACCTGGGATTGGTGCGGTCACAGAATTCAATCGTTTATTTGAAATCGGCTATCAAACTATTGTAGAAAGTTTGGTTGAATCATCGTTAACATGGGGTTCAGCCAAAACACCCCAGGCCGATTCCCTTTCTCGGTCGCCCGACCCTTCTATAGCAGCCTTCCGCACCCCAACAGATTCAGCAGCAATCGATCGCGCCGCCATTCAATCCGATTCCGCAGTCGATGCGCAGCTCATCGATTGTTTGCAACAGGTCACTGAATCGCTTCTGTCCGAATGGCTTTCACACAGCCGCACTTTGCGTCTTTCGGTTTTAGAACGCGTATCGCCGGAAAAATCCTGGCAGGAATTGGTCAATTTCATCCAGCGATATGGCCACGACTTATTTACCCAACAGTTTTTTCACTTGGGTAACCTGCGTGCGATTTTGCATCAGGGCGTCGACGTCTGGTTAGACCGTTTGGCTAACTCGGAGGAACCTGCCCAACCCTTGTTGCTGTTGCGCGAGTTAGATCATGGCTTATCGCGGGCAGAAGCGAAAAAACACCTGGCGTTGGTGATCGAAGCAATTGTCGAAAATTACGCTGAGTATTGCGACTACAATGCCACTACCACGCAATCAGATCGTGGTGAGTTGCTGTTCATTCTGTTGGATTTTTTGCGAGTAAAAGTCGATTACGAGCGCATCCACTGGAATTTGCGGCCGGTGGCGCTGGCCCACGAAGTTCTTATCCGCCGGAGTTTAATCGGCGCGGCCGAGTTGTGGCGTCGAGCAATGGTCGAACGTACCAGCGACGTGGCCGATCAACAATTGGCGCGCCTCGCCATATTACAGGCCAAGTATGGCATGCGCCTGGCAACCGTTGCTGACCGATTGGAGGAACGCTTTATACGGCCGCTGGTAATCGATCGCATCCGCGCCTTGGTGCAGCCGGCGGCCGAGGAAGCGCGAACCGGCAACTCGTCGGGTGCCTTTGCATTGCTGGAACAAGAAGCCGGCGAACTAGCCGACGAACCTTGCGGTGCTGGGCTCGATTTACCCGGCTGGTTGCTATTGCTCAAGGAAGAAGTCGATCGCGTCTGCAATCAACTACGTGATCCAATTCTCCATGAAGATCAATTATTTTCCCTGCCCTGGATTCGGCTCAGCTGGGATGAAATCCAATCCCAACTTTCTAATTGGGACACCCTACCGGAAATGTCTTCCTAAGTATTCAGATGTTGTCCCAGCAAATACAGCGGTCTTTCATCCCCGCTTGCGTTGCGCGCCACTCCGTGCGATATTGCCTGTGCATGAACTGCTGTACATGCCCGAGGTTTTTTGTCGCTAACGGAATACATCTCGCTGTCACGGTGGACACATGAATGCACTTTGGGTGGCCCCTGCTTTGCTGGTGGGTTTTATTTTAGGAGCCGCTTTTGTCTGGGTAATCTTGCAAGCAAAGAGAGGGGCTATCGCAGAACGCTTATCGGCCCAACAGGATGTTGTCGAAGCTTTACAGCACCGCGAAACTCAACTCCAACTCGAACTCTCTAATCTTCGTACCGCCAACACTCGCCTCGAAACGGAAAAAATCGCGCTCGAAGTCACCTTGCTAGAAGAGCGGAAGCAAACGGCAGAAAAGCTTGCGCTGATCCAGCAAGCTGAGCATAAGTTGAAAGATGCTTTCAATGCATTGGCCGCCGAGGCGCTCAAATCCAACAACCAACAGTTCCTTGATCTGGCCAAATCCGCTTTTCACACTGAGCAGGAAACTGCCAAAGGGGAATTGAAGCAGAGGGAGGAAGCCATCGGAGCCATGGTCATGCCAGTCAAAGATGCACTCACAAAATTCGAAACGAAAATCCAGGAAATCGAAGTTGCTCGGCAAGGAGCATATTCGGAGCTGCGAACCCAAGTGCAATCTCTTCAGCAAACGGGTCAACAACTGCAAAAAGAAGCCGCAAATTTGGCCGGTGCACTCAAATCGTCCAATGTCGCCGGCGATTGGGGGCAAATGCAGTTGCGTCAGGTGATGAAAATGGCAGGCATGATCGATCATTGTGATTTCGATGAGCAATTTTCCGGCACGTGTCAGGAGGGCCGGTTGCGCCCCGATGTGGTTGTCAATCTGCCGGGCAATCGCCGCATTGCGGTCGACGCCAAAGTCCCGCTTTCCGCTTTGCTGGAAGCCGCGAACGCTTCTGACGACGAAGTTCGCCGTGAATGCCTCGTCGATTATTCCCGGAATTTGCTCAAGCACATCAACGATTTGGGTAAAAAAGAATACTGGAAAATGTTTGATGAATCACCCGACTTTGTCGTCCTGTTTCTGCCTGGTGAAACATTCTTTTACGCGGCTCAGCAGCAGGAACAAGAGTTAATCAAAATGGCTTGGGACCAGCGCGTGATTGTGGCCACTCCCTCCACGCTAATCGCTTTACTGCGCGCCGTCGCCTTGTATTGGCAGCAGGAAAAGCTCGCCGAAAGTGCTCTCGAAGTAAGCCAGTTGGGTAAAAAACTCTACGAGGCATTGGCTGGGCTTTCGCAAGCGTTTCAGTTGCTGGGAAGTAATCTGAAGTCATCGGTGAACTGCTACAATGATGCGGTCTCGCGATTGGAAAACAGTGTATTTTTCAGTGCCCGCCGCTTCTCCGAATTGGGCGCAGCGCCGTCGACCAAAGTGCTGCAGGAACTCGAGCCCTTGGAACTCGATGTTCGAGAAATACGTCGCCAAGAGCTGCTCCTGGCAACGGCCAATGGCCAAAGCAGCGCCGAAAGCCACTCTTGACCTGCCAGCGCCCGCTTTCTATTCTCTGGCCCGATTTTTTGTCGGCCTAGCCTCTCCGCTAGCACTGCTAGCGGCCCGTCGCTTGTGGTTATCGCCTCCTTCGCGGATGAAAGGATTCGTCCATGGATCACGCCTCGCACCCGGTTCCGCTTCTGGATGTCAAACGGCAGTACGAGCCGCTTCGGGAACAATTGCTGGCCGCCGTCACGCAGGTTTGCGACAGCGGACGGTACATCTTGGGTCCGGAGTGCGAGCAGTTGGAACGCGCCGTCGCCGCTTACACCGGCGCCCGGCACGCCATCGCTTGTGCCTCTGGCAGCGATGCCTTGCTGCTGGCCCTCATGGCGCTGAACATCGGCGAGGGGGACGAAGTCATTTGCCCCAGTTACACGTTCTTCGCCACGGCCAGCGCTGTGTGGCGGTTGGGGGCCGAACCGGTCTTCTGCGACATTGAGCCCGCCACGTTCAACATCGATCCCGCGAAAATCGCCCCGCTCATTTCGCCGCAAACCAAGGCCATCATTCCGGTGCACTTGTTCGGGCAGTGCGCCGCCATGGATGAAATTGGCCGCGTCGCCGCCAAGCACAGCTTGCCCATCATCGAAGATGCCTGCCAGGCCATCGGCGCCGCCTACGCCGGCCGCAGTGCCGGCACGCTGGGCGACATGGGCTGCTTCAGCTTCTATCCCACGAAGAATCTCGGCGGCATGGGCGATGGCGGATTGCTCACCACCGATCATGACGAGCTGGCCGCCAAGCTCCGCCTCTTGCGCGGTCATGGCATGGAACCACGCTACCATCATCACGTCGTCGGCATCAACAGCCGGCTCGATACTCTCCAGGCCGCCGTCCTCAACGTGAAGCTCCCGCATCTGGATCATTGGGCTCGCCAGCGGCAAACCAACGCCGATCGTTACCACATGCTGTTCGCCGAATACGGGCTGGACAAAATCATCGCACTCCCGCATACCGCTCGGGCCGCCAAGCATGTCTGGAATCAGTACACCATTCGCGTGCCCGATGGCCGCCGGAACGAGCTTCGGCAGCACCTTACCGCCGCAAAAATCGGCACCGAAATTTATTATCCGGTGCCCCTGCACGAGCAAAAGTGTTTCACCTCGCTGGGCTATCCCTTGGGCAGCCTGTCGGAAACTGAATTGGCGGCCCGCGAAACTTTGGCCCTGCCCATCTTTCCGGAGCTCACTGCCCCCGAGCAGCAAATTGTGGTCGCTTCCATTGCAAATTTCTTTGGCGCTGCTCGGAAATCTTCCCCGGCTGCCCCGCCCAACGCGGCTTCCGCAGAAAGCCGAAGTGCCCCGGCAGGCGCCAAACAAATTCCTCGGCCGAAATTCTTGCAGCCTAAAAGCACCGAAGTAAAGCGTTAATTCTGCGCGGCCCCAACTCGCCAGCGATGGTAAATTTTCGCGCGCCATTTTCCGGCGCCGCCTGCCGATGTGCGCCGGCAAATCGGTTTCGTCCACGATTTTCATTCGTCGGACACAACCGACCTGTTTCGTCAGGGCCGCGCTCGCACCGGCGCTGCAAATTCGCGATTTGCCGCGCGCCGGCAGGCGACAGAATCGATTCGATTTTCGTCCAGCGATGTTCATTGTTGGCGAATTGTTGGACATCGGAGAGATTAGGAACTAGGGGTTAGAGGCCAGGGACTGGGGACGAGGAGTCGAATGCGAAGTGTTCATCGGTTCGATCATTTGCTCTTATATAAAGCCGCGACCGTTGGTCGCGTTCCGCTACCATACGCAAACCCCCAGACACCAGGCACCAGACCACCAAGCAGTAATACAGCAATACTATACTTTTGTACATGTCCAGATTCTACCCGATCGCCTGGCCCAATTTCAAGAGGTGGGTCTAGGGCATGGTGTCTGGCGGCCTGCTGCCCGCCGCCGATCCCGCACGCAATGGGCTATCTGCGCGCTCCGCTTGCGCGTCGCGGCTAAACTCGTTGCTGAAGTTCGGCATTCCACACTCCCCACTCCTCACTCCGCATTTGAATTCACCCACCACTTCCCGCCCGCCGCCCGCTGCATGCGGATCGGTTGACGATCCAAACAATTTTTCACCAATTCGGAGCCGTCGAGCTTTTGGCTCGCGCTGGCGTCGTTTACAATGAGCGGCGCTCGCTGGCGGCAATGGGTTGCTGCGTGAACTTACAGCGAGCAATTTCACGGAGGATATGCCATGCGAAATTTCACACCAGTAATATTCATCGTGATCGGCCTCTCGATGCAATTGCGCGCCGACACGATTAGTCTTTTGCCCATCGTAGATGGATCTGCGGAAGATGATAATGGAGACGGAATTTTTGAACTGTTACTACCGCAAAACGATTCTCAATTACGGGCAGAAACGGGCGCACCGACTTCGCAGCGTGCAGCCCTTGAATTCGATCTAGCAATGATTCCATCGTCGGCACAGATTCAAAGCGCCTATTTACTACTTACTATGACGGCGCGGGATAATCATACAGCCGACTTTGTCGTGAATGGCTATGTCGGCGACGGTGTGATTCAATTGAGCGACTTTAATGCTGGTAATCCAATTCTTGAAGTTAGCTTTCCGGCATCCGATCCCATACCCCTGACACCGAATCGGTTCGATGTAACAGCAGGTTTGAATGATCTGATGGCAAGTCAAGCCGAAATTGCAGGCTTCGGCCTTAGCGTCAATTCGATCAGTTTATTGAATTTCGCAAGCAACGAAAACTCTCAGTCAACGTGGCGGCCCACCTTGGAAGTGAATTATACAGTGCCCGAACCCTCTAGCAGCGAGCTGGCAGTGGCCGGTATCTTGGTGGGTCTATTTCTTTTCAAAAAATCCAGTCCATCAATCCGTTTAGTTCCCGTTCGTTTTTGCAAGAAAAACATCTATGAGCAGAATTGCCATCCGCCGCAGGTTATCGTTCGAGGCACTCGAGACACGTAATTTACTTTCAGGAAGTACATTCACTGTTACACGCACGGACGACGGTACAAGTACAGATACTGGCACACTGCGATGGGCAATTAGCCAAGCAAATCAATTCACCGACGATGATGAAATCGTTTTTGCTTCTTCACTCAATGGCCAGGCAATATCGTTAAATTCAGCGCTTCCAACGATCATTGGGCCGGTATCCATCGGCAGCAATAGCGTCGGCGCACCCTTTGTAACCCTCGAGCCAGGAAGCGGGTTTGGAGGCACTGGACAAGGACTAATCTTCGGCAAT
The DNA here is from genome assembly GCA_035656635.1 of Pirellulales bacterium. Lineage (NCBI taxonomy): Bacteria > Pseudomonadati > Planctomycetota > Planctomycetia > Pirellulales > Pirellulales bacterium. Next base: position 14,130 of record DASRSD010000087.1, on the reverse strand, counting down.
GGGTCAAGCGGCTCAAATCTATTGCAGGTGACTGTGGCGGGTTTTCCTGGCGGCGGTGTTCTAGTAACCGGTAATGGAAGCCTACAGGTGCGATTTTGCGAGATCGCTTTAAACGGCGTGTCGACGAGCAATAACGCATATGGAATCGAATTCAACACGATTAACGACGAGATTAACAACGTGGAATCGTGCATCGTCTCAAGCAATTATGGCCACGGAATCGTCGTTTCCGGAACTCCAAGCGTTGAAATCCAGAATAATTACATTGGCACTAATGTCGATGGAACGGTTGATTTTGGCAACACACTCGACGGCATTCACGTTGATTCTGCGGCTGGAGAAAATATTCATAATAACCTGATATCTGGGAACGATGGCGATGGCATTCGAATCTTGCATGTTGTGAGCGGAGGTACGGTTCATATTGAAGACAACGCCATTGGCACAAATGCTTCGGAAACATCCGCAGTGGCCAATACAGGAAATGGAATCGACATCAGTAGTAGTTCAACAACCAGTCAGACAGTCGACTTTGCCATCGACGACAACGTGGTTTCAGGCAACCACGGCGACGGTATTGTAATGACAAACCTAGTTACCGACGCCAATTTTTCCTTGCTAGGGAATTTCGTTGGCACAGATAACACAGGAAACGCCGCATTGGGGAATTTCGGTAACGGAATTGAAATTGTCAACACCGTATCTACAAATCCAACGATCACAATCGGCGATCCATTGGGAAATAGCAGCAACATTAACGTCATATCCAGCAACGTAGAAAACGGGATACGACTCTCCGGTGCGCATATCGATGGCATCATCGCTGAATTCAACAATATCGGAATAGGTAAGAATGGTGCTGCAGCTCTGGGCAACGGAGACAATGGAGTTTTGATTACCAATGGCGCCAGCGCAAACTATGTCGCTCAAAACATAATTGCCAACAACACAAATCGTGGAATTTTCATCGATTCAACAGGTGGAACGGACAACAAGTTTTCCAAAAACTCAATTTTCTCCAACGGTGGTTTGGGAATTGACATTGGAGCGATTGGCCAAGATACAAATGACATTGGTGACGCCGATGCGGGGCCCAACGATCTGCAGAATTCTCCAATCATAAGGTATGCTGAACAAAATAGTATAACAGGCAGCACTCACGTCGAAGTTGAAATCGACAGTATTCCATCTCAGCAGTTTATACTCGAGCTTTACTCATCAAATTCACCGGATGCGTCAGGGTATGGCGAGGGAACAACATTCTTAGATCGAGAAATTATTACAACCGACGGAACTGGCTTTGCCCTGCTGCGCGAAAACTTGTCAGTCGCCGTTGGCAAATACATCACCGCGACGGCGACGGAGAATTTGACGACTTTCACCGGCAGCACCTCGGAGTTTTCCAACGCCCTGGTGGTGTCGGCCGCCACGCCGCCGGTGATTACCGGCGTAACCATCGCCCGGAATAGCGGCGGCACGATACAAGACAGTTATGGCGTGCTGACTGGTTCAGGCGTGCAATTACAAACGGTTCCCGTCGCCTCGGCAAATGAAATTTTAGTGCAATTTTCTGAAGACGTGAATGTATCTTCCGGTGACCTTTCGCTGGTTAGCTGGTATGCACACAGCACGTACACACTAGCCAGCGGCGGATTTGGTTACGATAGCTCCACTCACACTGCCCACTGGATATTTGCCAGTCCTTTCGTTGCCGATCAAATTGAAATCGATCTGCCCGAGACAATCATCGATTTGGCGGGCAACAAGCTGGATGGCGATTGGACCAACCCGACAACAGTGACACAGACTTCAAGCCAATCGGGGAATTCTGGGAACGGCACGGCGGGGGGAAGCTTCGCATTTTACTTTACGATTCTGCCCGGAGACGCGAATCAAGATAATAGTGTTAACCTAGGAGACATCAGCGTCGTTACCAACCCGAGCAATTGGCAGCACGTTGGCGGGTGGAATGATGGGAACGTAAACACGGACACTATTGTCGACCTGGGAGATATAAATGTTATCACGTCGTCGGCGAACTGGCAGGTGAACCTTTTGACGTTCCCGGTTTGATGGTCGCGCACAAGGATGCATGACAGGCGTTCCGCACCCTCACCCCGGCCCTCTCCCATCCAGGGAGCGGGAGAAAACCATCTTCGCTGCAAGAACGTCAACACATTCTTCAGAAGCAAGGTTGCATTTCTATTTCGATTTTCGCGCCGGCATCCAGGAAGGTCGCGCGTCGCGGAAGAGTTCTTGGAAGACTTCCCCCTTGAGCACCACCCGATGCTCATCGGCCAAGAGATCATAAACACACAGGTCGCCGGAGAATCGGCGAAAAATTGAATTGTTGCTTAATTTGCGGCTCCGCGAATTGACTTTAGATTCGCAAAAATCACTTCGGCAAGTGATGAATGAGATTGGCGCCGACGCACAGCGCAACGGCTTGACGCCAGAACTACTCGCGGAGTTATTCAATGGCGAATGAACTCCGCGTGGTGTTCGACGCCAATGTCTTCATCAGTGCCGTTTCTGGCGAAACTTGTTCGAAAGCCTTGATGGGCAGGCCGATTGCGTCCAAATTACTTGCATTCGTTCCAAGAATCTGAAACTTTGGGCGAATACCGGGGTATGAACGGGTGATCGGGCTTCCCGAGTGGCACGGTCGGGCTATCTAATCAGCGCGCCGGGAATCCATTGTTCAATACTCCAACGTCGTTTGGGAAACTTCATGACCAGTGCGGTGGAATTAAGCGGCGTGACCAAGCGCTTTGGCCAGCACACGGCTGTCGATGCGCTCGATTTGGCGGTGCCGGCCGGCAGCGTGTATGGGTTCATCGGCCCCAACGGCTCGGGGAAAACCACCACGCTGCGGATGATTTTGCGGATTTTCTATCCCGACCAGGGAACTGTGCGCGTGCTGGGATTGGAACACGGCGCGGCAGCCGACGATCGCATTGGGTACCTGCCGGAAGAGCGCGGACTGTACAAAAAAATGCGCATCCGCGACGTGCTGCGATTTCACGCGGAATTGAAAGGCCGGCGCCAGTGCCGCGCGGCCATCGACGAGTGGCTGGCCCGCCTGGATTTAACCGCCTGGGCCGACAAGCGCGTGGACGCGCTCTCCAAGGGCATGTCGCAAAAAGTGCAATTCATTGCGGCGGTGATTGCCGAGCCGGAGCTGGTGATTTTGGACGAGCCGTTCAGCGGGCTGGACCCGGTCAATATGGAAACGCTGAAGGACATTGTGCTGGCGCTGAAAAAACGGGGGACCACGGTCATCTTCTCCACGCACGATATGGACGTGGCCGAGCGAATGTGCGACACCATTTTCATGATTTTCCGCGGCCGAAAAGTTTTGGATGGCACGCTGGCCGCCATCCAAAGCCAATATGGGGAAGACACCATTCGGATCCGCACCGCTCAGGGGAACGGGGTGTTGGAAAATTTGCCGGGCGTGATTCACGTGAACGATTATGGGCGCGATCAAGAATTGCGGATTGCTCCGGGAACCGATTCGCAATCGCTGCTCGCGGAACTGGCCCGGCGCACGCGGATCGAACGGTTCGAAATTACGCGGCCGTCGCTGCACGATATTTTTGTGCGGATTGCCGGACCCCAGGCAGCGGGTAGTGCGCAGCAGGCGGCGGGCAGCGGGCAGCGCGCGGATGTAGAGGTGATGGGATGAGCGGGTGATGGGGTGAGTTTCGAATGGGGAATGGGGAATAGAGAATGCGGAATGATGAATGCGGAGTGATTCGCGGTGAAAAGTTTAGCCGCGACGCGGTAGCGGAGCGATGAATGCAGATCGCAGATTGAACGATGCAGCAGCCGGCAGTCCGACAGGAGATTCAGCGTGCGTAAAACGATGATCATTGCGCGGCGGGAATATCAAGCGCTGGTGCGCACTAAGGCGTTCATCATTTCGCTGGTGCTGATGCCGATATTCATGTTGGGCGGAATTTTCTTGCAAGTGTTTTTGAACGGCCGGGTGGATGTGAGCGAAAAAAAGGTGGTCGTGCTGGACGGCACCGGGCGTATCTTCGCGCCGCTGGAAGCCATGGCCGAACAACGGAACGGCTCTGCGGAAAAAAATGAAGCTTCTGGAAAGAAAGCCCGCGGCGGCATTGCACTGGAGCAAGGCCCCGCCAGTGCCGTGACCGACGAAGAGCGGCTGGAGCTTTCCGATCGCATTCGCCACAACGAAATTTTTGCGTTCGTGGAAATCGATGCCGACGCCTTGCAGCCGGGGAAAGACAAAGCCCAAAACCAAACGCCGGTGCGCGTGTATTCCGAAAGCATTGCCCACGATGACGTTGCCCGTTGGCTCATGCAAAGCATCCAGCGAGTAACGTTCGCCCTGCGCTTGCAAGATTCGGGCTTGGACTCGGCGACGGTGGCCAAGGTGGTCATGCCCGTGGGCATTGAAGAATTGGGATTATTCAGTCATTCCGCGGGCGGCGAAATTCGCAATGCGGACCAGGGAGCGCGGAATCTGAACCTTTTCATTCCCTTCGGTTTGGTCATGTTAATGTTCATGTCTTTGATGATTGTGTGCCAACCGATGCTCACCAGCGTGCTGGAGGAAAAACAGCAGCGGATTGCCGAAGTGCTGTTGGGCTCCGCCAGTCCATTCCAACTGATGATGGGCAAGCTGATTGGCAACGTGTGCGTGGCGCTTTCGATAGTGGGGTTGTACATGTTGGGCGGTTACCTGGTGGCGGCACACTATGGATATGCCGACATGCTGCCGCTGTGGCTGATCGGCTGGTTTTTGACGTTCGAAATTCTGGCATCGGTGTTGTATGGGTCCGTGTTCATTGCCGTGGGGGCGGCCTGTTCCGATTTGAAAGATTCACAATCGCTGTTGATGCCGGCCATGTTGTTCATGATTTTTCCGTTGATGGTGTGGTTCAACGTGCTGCAAGAACCACTGAGCAGTTTTGCGGTTTGGGTATCGCTGTTTCCGCCGGCCACGCCCATGTTAATGCTGCTGCGGCTGGCGGCCTCGCCGATGGTTCCCATGTGGCAAGCGGCGCTGGGGATTTTGTTGGTGCTGGTGACCGCCATGGTGTGTGTGTTTGCCGCCGGGCGCGTGTTCCGGATTGGAATACTTGCCCAGGGAAAGGCCCCGAAGCTGAATGAATTGGCCCGCTGGGTGGTGCGGGGATGAGGCAGAAGGCAGAAGGCAGAAGGCAGAATGGGGAATGGGAATCCGGAACGATTTGCAATGTCGAGTTTAGCCGCGACGCGCTAGCGGATCGCGTGAATACGCAGAGCCGCGCGCGTAAGCAAGCGGCAGGCAGCACACAGCGGGCGGCGGTTTATGGCGCGCCGCCAAGCAGCGGCTTAAGCAGCCGGCCGGTGTGATTGTCGGGCAGGGCGGCAACTTCTTCGGGGGTGCCTTCGGCAACAATGTAGCCGCCGGCTTCGCCCCCTTCGGGCCCCAAATCGATAATCCAATCCGCACATTTCATCACGTCCAAATTGTGCTCGATCACCATCACGGTGTTGCCCAAATCGACCAGGCGCTGGAGCACTTCCAGCAATTTGCGAACGTCGTCAAAGTGCAGGCCGGTGGTGGGCTCGTCGAGCAAGTACAGCGTGCTGCCGGTTTCCACACGGGCTAGCTCAGTAGCGAGCTTGACGCGCTGGGCTTCGCCGCCGGAAAGCGTGGTGGCCGATTGGCCGAGCGTGAGGTAGCCCAGCCCCACTTCTTGCAGGCTGCGAAGCGGCCGCGCAATGAGAGGAATGTTTTCGAACACGGCGGCGGCTTCGTCGATGCGCAAATCGAGCACGTCGGCAATCGACAGATTTTTGAATTTCACCTCCAACGTTTGGCGGTTGAAGCGTTTTCCCTCGCAGACTGGGCAGGTGACGTACAAATCGGGGAGAAATTGCATTTCAATTTTTTTCGCGCCGTAGCCTTGGCATTCCTCGCAGCGGCCTCCCTTGGGCACCGCGCGCGGCTTACTGGCAGCCTCCGGCGTGGCGGCCGCAGCTTTCGACTTGCTCGAACCCGCCGCGGGCACGTTAAAGCTGAAGCGGCCGGCGGTGTAGCCACGCTCTTTGGATTGCGGCGTGGAAGCGAACACTTTTCGGATTTCGTCGAAAATGCCGACATAGGTTGCCGGGTTGCTGCGCGGCGAGCGGCCAATGGGAGCTTGGTCGATCACGATGATTTTATCGATCTGATTCACGCCCCGCAGGCTGGTGTGCGGGCCGGGCTTGGGGCCCTGGCCGGCTAAGCGGCGCACCAGTGCGCGGGCCAGCGTTTCGTTGATCAGCGAGCTTTTGCCCGAGCCGCTAACGCCTGTGATGCAAATAAATACGCCCAAGGGAAAGCGGGCGTCGACATTTTTCAAATTGTTGGTGGTGACCCCTTCCAGCGTGATGGAGCGCGTTTTTGTTCCGCGGCGGCGCTCGGTGGATACGGGAATGGCCGCCGCGCCGGACAGATAACGGCCCGTAAGAGAATTGGGGTCAGCGGCCACGGCGGTGGGCGGGCCATGCGCCACAATGTGGCCCCCGTGCGCGCCGGCGCCGGGACCCAGATCGAGCAAATCGTCGGCCTGGCGCATCATGTCGGCATCGTGTTCCACCACCAGCACCGTGTTGCCTTGCGATTGCAAATCTCGCAGCGCCACAATCAGCCGTTGGTTGTCGCGCGGGTGCAGGCCGATGGAAGGTTCATCCAGCACGTAACACACGCCTACCAGCCCGGAACCAATGCCCGTGGCCAAGCGAACGCGCTGCAACTCGCCGCCGCTGAGAGTATCTGCCGCCCGATCAAGCGTGAGATAATTCAGGCCGACTTGCTCCAGAAACGCCAAGCGCGAGCTAATTTCCGCCGACAGCGGCTGGAAAATGGGCGAATCGTCCTCGGCAATCTCGGAGGGAAGCGCTTCGAAAAACCGGCTCGCTTGCTGCACCGTGAGCGCCGTGATTTCGTGAATGGCTTTGCCGCCGATGCGAACGCTGCGGGCTTCGGGCCGCAACCGTGCGCCGCCGCAGGCTTGGCAAACCACTTGGCCGCGAAAGGCAGCTAACCGTTCTTGATCGGCAACTTTGGTGGCGGTGGCAAACTCTTTTTCCAACAGCGTCAGGAGGCCCAGGAAAGTGTCTGCCGATTCTGCAGCCCCCATCACCCCGGCCCTCTCCCGTGCGGGGAGAGGGAGATTTGTGCCTCGTAAAAACTTTTCGCGTGTGGACGGCTTCCACTGGGCGTAAGGGGTATCCCAGGTTAAATGGTGCGCTTGTAAAAACTCCGCCAGGGCCTGTTGATGCCGCTTGGCTTGCGCCGGCGTGTCGTTTTTCCAGGGAACCACCAATCCTTTGGCTAGCGAAAGTTGCTCATCGCCCAAGAGCAGCTCCGGATCGAATTCTTCCCGCGCCCCTAGCCCTTCGCAGGTTGGGCACGCTCCGTAAGGACTGTTGAAGCTGAACGTGCGCGGCTCCAGCTCCTCGTAATTGATTTTGCAATTCGGGCAGGCGTAGAGCGTGCTGAATAACTGATCGCGCCATGGGCCGGTGCTGGGGCCACTTGCATCGCGCAGCTGAGACGCCACCAGCACGGACCCTTCGCCATGCGTAATGGCCAGGTTGAGCGACTCGGCCAACCGGTCGTCAATGCCTTCGCGAATGACGATGCGATCGACCACCGCTTCAATCGTGTGATTTTTTCGCGGGGCTAATTCCGGCGGCTCGCCTCCGATATCGAGCACTTCGCCATCCACCCGGGCGCGTTGGAAGCCGGCTTTGCGAATGGCTTCGAACACTTCCTGGTGTTGCCCTTTGCGGCCGCGGAGCATGGGAGCCAAAACCATGATTTTCGTGCCTGCGGGAAATTGCAGCAGTTCCGCGTTAATTTCCTCGGGCGATTGCTGCCGAATGGGCGTGCCGCACTGGTAGCAATAAGCGGTCCCCAGCCGCGATACGAGCAGCCGCAAATAATCGTAAATTTCGGTCACGGTGGCGACCGTGCTGCGCGGATTGGCGTAGCCGGCGCGCTGATCGATGGCAATGGTCGGCTGCAGACCTTCGATGAAATCGACATCGGGCCGCTCCATCTGGTGTACAAATTGCCGGGCGTACACCGACAGGCTTTGGATGTACTGCCGCTGCCCTTCGGCAAAAATGGTATCGATGGCCAGCGAGCTTTTGCCCGATCCGCTGACGCCGGTGATGACTACGAGCTGGTTGCGGGGAATGTCGACATCGATGCCCTTCAAATTATGAACCCGCGCGCCCCGAATGCTGATGAACTCGCCGTCTGCGGCTTGCTCGCTGGCCGTCGCGCTCGTGGGTTTAGACTGCTCCATTTGCACCGTATGCTCCAGGCAGCAATTTCGACAGTTTCCCAAACTACTTAGCGTACTTGGCGAATCGTGACCCGTACAGAGACGCCCGACGTTTGCATCTGGGCATCCATTTCGCAAGCATGTATATTCCGGCCGACAGTTGCATTGCACCGCGCGCTCAGCCAGAATGGCACGGCTGTTCCGATACTTCAGGCACAATTTACGACATTTCCACCTCAGCAATTCCCATGTCCATCGGCGAACAAATGCAACAACGGGCCGAAGAATTTCGGACCCGGTATCAAGCGGTGAAAGAGCAGGTGGGGCGAGTCATTGTCGGCCATGACGACATTGTGCACGGCGTGCTCACGTGTCTGTTGGTGGGTGGGCATTGCTTGCTGGAAGGCGTGCCGGGGCTGGGAAAAACGCTGCTGGTGCGCACGCTGGCCAAAACACTCGATCTGCATTTTTCGCGGATTCAGTTCACGCCCGATCTCATGCCGGCCGACATCATCGGCACCAACATGGTGATGGAATCGCCCGATGGGAAGCGATTTTTCGAGTTTCAACAAGGGCCGATTTTCACGCAGTTGTGCCTGGCCGACGAAATCAATCGCGCCACGCCGAAAACGCAATCGGCCATGTTGGAAACCATGCAAGAGTTTTCCGTCACCGTGGCCGGGAAAGTGCATCAATTGCAGCTGCCGTTCTTTGTGCTGGCCACGCAAAACCCCATCGAGCAGGAAGGCACGTATCCGCTGCCGGAAGCGCAGTTGGATCGATTCTTTTTCAAGCTGCTGGTCGGTTACTCCGGCCGCGACGAATTGGCGACCATCATCGACCGCACTACGCGGGGGGAAATTATCGAGCCTGACAAAGTGATGGACGGACCGGAAATTTTGAAATGGCAGCACTTGGTGCGCGAGGTCATTCTGGCGAAGCACGTGCAAGATTACATCGTGCGGCTCATCTTGGCCACGCATCCGACCGGTGAGTTTGCGCTGCCCATCACCAATCAATATTTGCGCTGGGGCGCTAGTCCGCGAGGAGCGCAAACGCTGGCGCTGGCCGCCAAAGTCCGGGCCTTGCTGGAAGGCCGCTACAACGTGAGCTTTGAAGACATCCGGCGAGTGTATTTGCCGGCGCTGCGGCACCGGGTGATTGTCAATTTCGAAGCCCAGGCCGAAGGCATCGACACCGACCACGTGCTGTCGGAAATTCTGGAAAAGCTCCCAGAAAAATCCGGCGAAGCAGCCGCTTAAGGAAAGCGGCGCGGAGGCCGCAGCGTAAGCAATGTGGCATAGTAAGCAATGCGGCAGTAAGCAGTGTGACACAGCGAGCGGTGCGGCATATTTCGCGAAACGATACATTGATTCTTATTTAGCATTTTTAGCATTGATTCTTTTTTAGCCGGAGGGCCACGCCCTCCGGAGACGGGCCAGTGGTGGACAACCAGTCGTTGTTCTCCGGAGGCTATGAGCTTCCGGCTAGCGGGACTAGCGGTTGTAGGTTTTCGAGTGGACAATCAGCGGTTGTTCTCCGGAGGCCTCCTAGTGAAAGACCAGCGGGCTAGTGTTCTACTCGTCGAGCTGGCTAAGTTCGAGGCATTTGCCGTGCCGGTTTACTTATTCACTTATCACGCTTACTGCTCTTGGATGCCGGACCGGCAACGCGGGTTCGTGCGTCGCCATGAGGGAATCTTGCCGCCGAATCGAGCGCTTTCGAACATCTACAAACGACAGACGGTCGATGAGGAAGTGAAATTCAATGCGCAGCTTCAACGATTGCTAATTGACGAATTAGTCACATCGTGCGTCAAGCAAAACTGGCGGCTGCATTTTGTCGCCACGACCGCCAGCCACGTGCATACGCTGGTAAGCTGGCGCTCGGCGCACACATGGAAACAGGTGCGGGTCTCATTGAAGTCGTCCCTCTCGCGGCGGTTTAACAAAGATCAGGGGCGGCGGCGTTGGTTCAGTGAAGGGGCTAGCCGAAAGCGCATCCAAAATAAGTCGCACTTCGATTATCTAGTAAGCTCGTATTTGCCCCAGCATCGCGGCTGGAAATGGCAGGAAAAGCGCGGTTTCTTTCGTTAAGTAATAGTGCTTGCGTTGAGTAGCGGTGCTTTCGTTAACAGCGATTTCGTTAAGTAATAGTGCTTGAATAGCCGGAGGGCCACGCCCTCCGGAGACTGGCCAGTGTGGACAATCCGTGGTTGTTCTCCGGAGGCTGTGAGCCTCCGGCTAGTGGCGGCTCGTGCGGCTATTTTCGTGGTGCGAACGTTCGCTTCATTAAAAAATGGGTCGTACCGTCCAAGATTGACCGCTGGGCGGCGAATCTATTGTGGTAGCATCGGCTCGATCAAGGAGCGGCCGGTGCGCTTTGATCGGCCGTGGCTGTGGCCAAAGTTTTCCATCCCTAGCGAAAGGAGCATTTCATGTCGTTCACAAAATTTCCGCGTACTTTTGGCCTAGTTGAGGGAATTGCTTGCGCTGTTCTGGTGGGCTTACTGACAGCCGCGGCGCGGGCAGACGAAGCCGCGGCAAAATCTACCGCCGCGCAGGGAAATGTGGAATTCGACTATGCCGATGCGCCGCCGGCCGCCATTGAACTCGATTTAAGCCAAGGCATGTTCCACGATTTATTCGGCATTGGCGATGCAGCCGTCGCCGGCGTTGCCGATGCACTGGCGCAATCGACCGACACGAAATCTGGCGCCGAAGGCGCTAAAATGGCCACCGAGCAACTTGCCGCCGCCCGCCAAATCGTCCAGCTCTTTGGCCAGCTAGTGCAGGGAGCGCGGGTTCGCATCTATCAGGGCATGAAGCAGCCGTCTGACCAGGCGGACAAGTTGCTTGCCCATTACGACGGCAAACTGCATGCGGAAAACTGGCAATGCATGTTGAAAGCGCGCCAGGGAGATCACATGGTCACCGTTTGGGTGTGCCGCAGTTCTGGGGCCATCAAAGGCGTGTTTGTGGAAGCCGCCTGCGATGGAAACTTGGTGCTGGCGAATGTCGTGTCCGATATTTCGCCGGAGAACGTGGAAAAGCTGAGCAGCGCCGCCACCAGCAGTGCGCTGCACGCTGGCTTGGGCCAGATGATTGAAGCGCACATGCGGAAATTTCAGCCCGCGGCGGCCCCAAGCAATCCGCATTCCACACAGCCTTAACGTGCTTGATTGCTCACCAGGGGCGGCAGCCAGGTGAACAGCATGTAACAACGCGGCGTGGCCCAATCGATCAGGGCCGAAAGGTTTAATTGACCCGAGGGCCCTGTCGCGCTGGAACTCGGTCCAAACAACATCGCATTCACCAATCCTTGTGGCAGGGTGTACTTTACTACCCGCACGTTGCGCGGATCGAGCTTGGCCAATTCGATGGCCCGGTCGACCGCGTCTTCCTCAAAGCCCAACTTGTCGACCAGCCCTAGTTCAAGCGCTTGCTTGGCGGTGAATACCTGACCGGTGGTGGCGGTGGCGAAGTTTTCTTTATTGTTGGCCAACTGCGGCCGGGCGTCGGCCACAATTTCCTTGAATTGATCGAACGTTTGATCGACCATAGCCTGCAAAATGGCACGCTCCTTCTTCGCCATTTCGGGAGAAAGTTTTTGCGTGGGGCTGCCCAATTCCTTGTACGGGCCGCTGACGACGGAATCGTCCTGGATTTTCCAGCTCTCCAGCAAATCGGCGACCGTGAAGTGCGGAATGATGACGCCGATGGAGCCGGTCCACGTGGTGCGTTCGGCGAAAATGGTGTCGGGCACGTCGCCGGCGGCCATCGACAAATAATATCCACCGCTAGCGGCGATTCCTCCCATGCTTACCACCAGCGGAATTTTCCGGCCCGTGCCTTCCCCTTCGCGGAGCATTTTCAATTGATGGTACAAATAATCGCTGCCCGTGACGGTTCCGCCGGGGGAATCGACGCGCACCACCACGGCCTTCACGTCGGGATCTTTCGCCACCTGGTCAATCTGCCATTTGGCAAAACCATCGTTGTGCATGATGGTGCCTTCAATGGTGATGATGGCCACCTTTTGCTGCGCAGTTTCGGAGTGAGAAACATACCGTTCCTCCAGGCGCGGATTCTTTTGCAAGTACTGGTCATAAGCGGCGCGATAACTCAAAGCAAACCCGATGGCAATAATCGCCGCAATCCAGGGGATCCGACGACCCCAGCGGCCAAACATGCTTTGATCTTGCAGGAGCACGCGGACCGGTTTATCGCCGGAATTGGAAGCGTCGGAATGGGACGGAGGAAGAATGGAAGACATGGCAAAACTCCTTATGCGGTAGGCAGTAGCAGAGTTGCATTTTAGAGCTTTGCCGCCGCGGCGCGGAGGTGACGGAGTTTTTGGGCCTTTCTTTCAAGGTATAGTTGCATCGGAAGGCCTCACGAATTAAGAAAGATAGGGAGTTTAGCGGCATTCCCCGTCCCCAGCACCTCGGATTCATCTCATGAACTACGAAAAATTTACGCCTCGAACCATGTTGCGCGTGTTGCTGATCGTTATTGCCTTGGCTTCGGGAGGCTGGGCCTTGTTGGCGGCGGAATGGAAATCGGGAAAAATTTATCCTGAACCGCTGATTGTCGATCCCGGTCCGCCAGGCGGTCCCCCCGCGGATGCCACGGTGCTGTTCGACGGGAAAGATATGTCGGCCTGGAATGGCGCTGATGATTGGGAAGTGAAAGACGGCGTGGTAACGGTGAACCCCAAGTCTCCGGAAAAACAAGCTGGCGCCACCACGAAGCAATCGTTCGGCGATTGCCAATTGCACGTCGAATGGGCGGAGCCGGATGCGGTGAAGGGCTCCAGCCAAGGCCGCGGCAATAGCGGCGTGTTTTTGATGAATCGCTACGAAGTGCAAGTGCTCGATTCGTACCACAATCTGACCTATTACGACGGTCAATGCGGCGCCATTTACAAGCAATCGCCCCCGTTGGTGAACGTCTGCCGCAAGCCGGGCGAGTGGCAAACCTATGACATTATTTTTGAAGCGCCGTGGTTCGATGAAAAAGGAAAATTAAGTAAGCCCGCTTACATTACGGTTCTGCAAAATGGCGTGCTGGTGCAAAACCACACGGAAATTCAGGGATCGACTTCCTGGGACCATCCCCCCACGTACGAGGCCCATGCTTACAAAGCGCCCGTGCAACTTCAAAACCACGGCAACCCGGTCCGCTTTCGCAATATTTGGATTCGCGAGTTGACGCCTAAGCCGTTCATCGAATCGGCAAAGCCTGCTAGCGAATAAGCACGCTGGCTGATCAAACTACTGGCGAAGAACGGGGGCCAATGTGCTATAATTGGCCGAGATGCCAACGTTCCAGCTTAAAATCCGACCGCTTGCTGATCGAACGGCCATTCACTGGCAAAGTTTCGCCGTTTTGATTGCGGCATTGGCGATTGGCCGGCCGGCGCTGGCGGAAGAGGGTATTTCGACATCGACCAGCTCCGGTCCCGCGAGCTCCCAACCAACCGTGGAACATAGCGCCGCGGCAGATCAAAGCGGCATCGATGCGGCGATTGCCCGGTTGGGCTCGGCCGATTATCGCACTCGGGAAGAAGCCGTGCGGAAATTGGTTGCCGCCGGCCAACCGGCCATCGCTCCTTTGGCCCAGGCTGCGCGCGGCAACGATTTGGAAATTTCCTATCGGGCGGTACGTGTGCTGCAATCGTTGATGGATCAGGATCAGGAAGCCATGCAGGAGCAAGCCGCCGGCGAGCTGCAAAAGCTGGCTGGCGATCAGAACAGTCCGATCGGCGGTTTGGCGAGCGACGCTTTGGCGGTTTATCATCTGTCGCTGCAAGACAAAGCCTTGGCCAC
>DASRSD010000086.1 GCA_035656635.1 Pirellulales bacterium | reverse complement strand
GGCCGGTGATGGAAACCCAAATGCAGGAGCATCGCTACACGGTGGCCAAGCCGGTGTACGAAACCGCCGATCGTGAAGAGCATTACACCGTGATGAAGCCGGTGTATGAAACGCAAATTGTCGATCGCAGCTACGATCAAGTTCGCGACGTCACCGAAACCGCCGAGCGCGAAGAACGCTACATGGTTAGCCGCCCGGTCTATGAAACCAGCGAGCAAGAGAACCGCTACACCGTGCTGCGGCCCGTGTACGAAACCGCCGAGCGCGATCAATACAGCACCGTTTGCGAACCGCAGACCACGTACACCATCCGCTATGTCGATCAAGGCGGCTGGCAAGAATATCAAGTCATGAAGCCCGGCCCCATTTACAATCAGCCGGTCTGCGTGCCCGGCGGCTGCACGACCGATCCGAACACGGGGCTTTCGACCTACATTGCTCCGACCAGCGGCTATCAGCAAGTGCAAGGACCTTCAACGGTTCAAGTAAATCGGGTTTGGAAGCCGAACGTTGTGGCCCAGCAAATTCCGCAAACCACCTACGTGCAAAAAGTCGTCGTGCAAAAAGTGCCCGTGCAAGTATGCCGGTATGAGAATCAAGAAGTCGTGCAAAAAGTGCCTGTCACCGTGTGCAAAATGATGCAAGAGGAGCAAGTTCGGAAGGTGCCCATCACCGTGTGCCGGCAAGTGACGGAACATGTCGACAATAAGGTGCCGGTTACGGTTTGCAAAATGGTACCGGAAGAAATGGTGCGCAAAGTGCCAATCACTACTTGCAAAATGGTGACCGAGGAACACGTGGAGCAAGTGCCAATGCAGGTGTGCAAAATGGTGGCCGTGGAAGAAACGGTGAAAGTGCCGCAAAACGTCCAAACTCGCACGCCGGTCACGTACACCTACCGCACCCCGCGGACGATTGTAATGAAGGTGCCGGTCGATCCGTGCACGGGACAGCCCTTGGCGGTTTCCACTTCGACCGTGGTAACTACGCCGTCGATCGTGGGCATGCCCGTGACGACCATGCCCCCCGGAGCGGCCAGCTCCGGCGTATCGGGCCCATCATCGTTGATGCCGCCGTCCGGCGCTGCAGCCCCGTCGAGTTCGGGATCGAATCCGCCATCGACCTTTGGCTCAGGCAACAGCATGCGTGGCCCAGGCGAGAGGCCGGCTCCGCCGACGGATTCCAATTCCAACGGAACCGAATCGGTGTTGAAGCATCCCGCGGCTCCCAGCGATTCGTCCAGCGGCATGGGAACCGGCAATGGCGCCAGTATTGATATTGGCAAGGGAGCAAGCGGAACCACCCTGATGCCTCCCAGCGATAACAAATCGAGCGGTGGGCTCAACAGCGGTTCAACCACGAACGGTTCCAACCCCAACGAGGTGGCTCCGCCGGCCAACGAAAAAACCACCATCCCGCGGATTGAGCCGGGCCGAGAAGTTCCTCCGCCTGCGGACACGGCGCCCAAATCGAACGGTTCCACGCCGTCGCCCACGAGCATTGACTCGACCAATGCCTGGCGAAGTTAATTAAATCTTAACGTGCTGCAACATTTCCAAGGTAGACGTGCCCTTCCAACGACGTGGTGCCGGTAATGCCACTCAGTTCCGAGCACGTCGGCGCCGACAATTATTTGGAACACGATCGGCAGCATGCGCGCCAATTGCGCCGAGAAGTGAAATAGCTGACCGACGAGCCCCCCAGCGCAACGGACCTGGCACGGCTGGCACGAACCGGGAAGTACAACGTAATTGTGCTGCCATGGTCGGAGGAGTTGCTGTCGCTGGCTGAAACGGCTGCCGGCCGGTGGGTAAGCGACGTTTATCGCCAAGCCCCGTGCAGTGTTTTTTTGCATCGCATCCTATTGTTCCCAAAGAGGTTGTCGACGCATAAATATTTTATAAAGAACGGTCTTATTTTCATCGCCGGCCTGTCTTGCGGCCCTTGGAACCGGCCCTCTCGTTGACACCACGCAGCCGGTACATAACACTGCCCATGTGCAGCCCGAGCGCACTGTGTTGCGCTGATTTCTGAAATTTGAGTCGCCCAACGCTCACTGGCGTATTGCGGATGTTCAGCGGAGAGTTTGTTTTTTTATGCCATCGTCGTTGGATTCTAGCGGCTCTTGGTCGGGCCGGAAAATGGGTCGCGTTGCGCAGACCATTGTTGTCAGCAGCGTGATGTTTTCGTTCATCTCGTATTGGCGTGTTGCCGCCATTGTGCTGTGCGACATGTCCAGCACGGCCTACTACATTGGCGCTATTGTCGAAAGCGCCATTGGCGAGGCCGCCCCCTGGTTCATTTTGGCCGTGCTGCTATTCAGCTACGGCATGCGGGCGGTGTACATCGAAAGTTGCTCGCTGTTTGTGCGCGGCGGCGTATACCGGATTGTGAAGGAAGCCCTGGGGGGCGGGTTCGCCAAGGCCGCGGTTTCGGCGCTGCTGTTCGATTACGTGCTCACCGGCCCCATCAGCGGCGTATCGGCCGGTCAGTACATTGTGAACCTGATTTTGGAAACCATTAGCCGCGTTTCCGGCCAGCACATTCACGAAGCGGCGCGCGAAGCCATCACCAATTGGAGCTCGGTGGCCATTGCCTGCGCCGCCACGCTGTACTTCTTGCGGCAAAATTTGCTGGGCATGCACGAGTCCAGCAGCAAAGCCTTGAAAATTATGATCATCACCACCGTCATGGCCGTGGTGCTGTTGACGTGGTCGGGCATTACCATTGCCGTTCGTGGAACGGCCAATCATTTTCCGTCGTGGCAGCCCGACTTGAGCGTGAAGGTCGATCCCAGCACGAAGGAAAAAATCGATCCGCTGGGGTGGATCGGCAATGCGCCGTCCGTGGCCGAGCCTTTGCGGCATCCCACCAACTGGCTCAGCCTGCTTGGCGCCGTGGGAATTGTGATTGCCTTTGGACATTCGATTTTAGCGATGAGCGGCGAAGAAACGCTGGCTCAAGTGTATCGCGAAGTGGAATCTCCCAAGCTGCCCAACTTCAAAAAAGTGGGCTTCATTGTGTTTGCCTACAGCTTGTTGCTCACCGGCAGCACCAATTTTCTGGCCATGTTGCTAATTCCCGGCGAGGAACGGTTGACAAAATATCACGATAATTGGCTCGGCGGGCTGGCCATGCACATGCTCGGGCCTCCTTGGCTGCAGTTGCTCCTGAATGCGTTTGTGGTGATTGTCGGGTTTTTAATTTTGTCGGGCGCGGTGAACACCTCTATCGTGGGTTCCAACGGCGTGCTCAGCCGCGTGGCGGAAGATGGCGTGCTGCCCGATTGGTTTTTGAAGCCGCACCGCCGCTACGGCACGCATTACCGCGTGCTGTATTTAATTGCCGGCTTGCAGTTGTTCACCATTTTAGTCAGCCACGGCGACGTCATTTTATTGGGCGAAGCGTATGCCTTCGGCGTGGTGTGGAGCTTCGTGTTCAATACCATGTCGATGGTGGTGCTGCGGTTCAAGAAGCGGCAGCCGCGCGAATTCTCCGTGCCTTTCAACCTCCGCTGGAAAGATATTCAGTTGCCGATTGGGCTGACGGTGATTTTTTTGGTGGTGCTGATTTCGGCCCTGGCGAATCTCGTGACCAAGCCCATTGCCACGGTCAGCGGAGTCTGCTTTTCCATTGCCTTTTTCGCGGTCTTCACCACCACGGAGCGGCTGCATCGCAGACGCACTCGCGGCGAAAAGCACGAGCACAAGGAGCAGTTCAATCGCGCCGCCGTGAACGAAATTACGGCCCAGTCGCTGGGCTTAATCAAGCCGTATCACAAGCTTGTGGCCATTCGCTCGCCGCATAATTTGTTCATGCTGGAAAAAGCTCTGGCCGACAATGACCCGCTCACCACCGATGTGATTGTGATGACGGCCAAAATGGAGCCGCCCGGCGGCGCCAGCAAAGCCGACGAAATCGATTTGGACACCTACGACCGCCAGCTGATGACTGCCGTGGTCGATCGGGCCGAGCGCTTAGGCAAGCGAGTCATTCCGCTCATTGTGCCTACTAACAACCCATTGAGCGCCGTTTTGAGCACGGCCAAAGATCTGGGCGCTCAAGAGGTCATGCTGGGCGCCTCGAATAAATTCACGGCCGAGGAACAGCTCGATCAAATTGCCCTGTATTGGATCAGCCTGAACCAAGGGCATCCGCAGGGGCTGACCGTGCACATTGTCAGCGCCGACCGCGATGTATCGTTCGATCTGGAAGGGGGCAACCGCATTCCCCGGGCGGCGGAACGCCAAGCGCGCTCCGTCGCCGAATTACGGGCTGCCGGCATCGGCGTGCGGCGCGTGCTGATGGCGCACGACAGTACCCCTGCCAGCCACGACGTGTTTGAATGGCTGCTGACCATGCTGGCGCGGGATGTTGATTTAGACTTGGTCCCCGTTACGCCCCGCAGCATCGAGCAGCGGCCAGACAACGGCCACAGTTCGCTGGAGGACGATCAACAACGGGCCGTGCAATTGGGGCGTAAGCTAAAAATTCTCGCGCGCGAGCCACAGGCCGGCTCGGAAATTGTGCGCTTGGCTCGCGAGGGGAGCTACAACGTCATCGTGCTTCCCTGGTCGGAGGAAACTCGGCAGTACGCCAATGTGTCGGAAGCCGATTGGGCTCATTTCATATTGCAAAACGCGCCGTGCAGCGTGTTCTTGGCTTCGCACCCGGTGGTGCCTAAGGAAGTGGTGTCGTAAACACGCACGGTTTGCAAGTTCGTGGGCCGCAGGTCTGTCGACAGTTTTTCCACAGTCCGCCGCGTGGTTCCTGTAGTTCGGTAGTGATGCACTTTGCTTCCGCAGGGTGGCTGGGGTCGACCGAAGGGAACCCCCAGCGGGCAGCATTCCGGGGGCTCGGCGGCACTCGACCCCGGCCACCCGATGCAGTTCATTGTAAAATGCATCACTACCTGCAGTTCCTCGCTGGTTGACATCCTCCCGCTGGCTGCGCAATACTGTACGTTCGTTCTGTATTTGCCGCTCCGCAGGAAGCATTTTCTATGGCAAGCGCCGTTGATGAAGCTAGAACCGCCGAATTAGCCGGGCTGCGCGTGGCGGTGGTGGGCCGGTTGGCCGGCATGCTCCGGCGCGACGTGCAGCAACTCATTCGCCAGCGCGGCGGGGCGCCGGTACAGTTGCCCAATGCGGCAAACAGCCAGCCATCGGGCGAAATTATCGCCGGAACCGATGACCGCCGGGAATCGAATTCCAGCGAAGTGCATCTGATTGTCGTCGGCGAAGATGTGGCCGTTTCGGCCGATCCGGGCACTCCCGATTTCTTCGATGAGGCTACCCGCACGGCCATCGAAGCCGGCCAGGTGGAAGTGATTGGCGAAAGTGAATTCTGGCAACGGCTGGGGCTGGTCGACGACGAGCAAAACATTCGCCGCTTGTACACGCCGGCCATGCTGGCCGAGCTGATTGGCGTGCCGGTGGCGGTGGTGCGGCGGTGGCATCGCCGCGGATTAATTCAACCGGTGCGCGAAGTGCGCCGCCTCCCCTATTTCGATTTCCAGGAGGTGGCCACGGCCCGGCGCTTGGCCGAACTGTTGGCCGGCGGCGTTTCTCCCGCCGCCATCGAGCGCAAGCTGACCGAGCTGGCCCGTTATGTGCCCGACGTTCAGCGGCCGCTGGCGCAGCTTTCGGTCATTGTGCGCGGCAGCCGACTGCTATTGCGGCAAGGGGATGGGCTGATTGGCCCCGGCGGACAATTGTTTTTTGATTTCGATTCGCTGCCACCGGAGGCCGGCGCCTCGGCGGCGGCGAAAGATTCTGCCGAGCTTCATCCGCGCACCATTTCGTTTGCCGAGGCGCTGCGCGCTCCGGCGGCGCCAATCAGCCCCGACGAGTTGCTAACGCTGGCGGCTGATTTGGAAGACGAAGGAAACCTGGCCGCGGCTGTCGAAGCCTACCGAGCGTACACGGCGGCTGCCGGACCCAGTGCCTCCGTGTGCTTTGCCGTGGCAGAGTTGCTGTATCGATTGGGCGATGTTGCCGCTGCTCGCGAACGCTACTACATGGCGATCGAGCTCGACGAAGATTTAGTTGAAGCCCGGGCGAATCTGGGCTGCGTTCTGGCGGAATTAGGCGAGCGCGAATTGGCCGTCGCGGCCTTAGAGGGTGCGTTGACCATGCATGCCGATTATGCCGATGCCCATTTCCATTTGGCCCGCACGCTGGACGAGCTGCAACGTGATGAGGAAGCCATGCATCACTGGCGCGAATTTTTGCGGCTGGCCCCGGAAAGCCCCTGGGCTGCCGCGGCCCGGCAGCGGCTGAAAACCGCCGAGAAAACGCCCTAATTTTGGTCGTCGTCTAGTTTGATTCAATGAGAATGTAGCGACGGCTGTCCTCAGCCGTTTTCTCGAGAAATGCGAGCAGCGATTGGGGACAGCTGCCACTACATTTTTTAATTTAGGCGACTATCCTAATTTTCGATCACCGCCGGCGATGTGTGTGAGTGGCTGGCGCGGCGAAGCAAATGGCGATCGCCCAAAGCGCTGGGCACGTTGACTGCAGCCAAATCGTCCAGTTTGAAGCGATTGAGCACGTCGTCGAGCTGGGCGTCAATTTCCGCATCGAATTGCGATTCGCTCCCCATGAGTCCTGTCGCCAGTTTTGGATTGACGGGCAGTTTAGCGCTTAGCGCGGCCGTGAGATCGATCCAGGCAGCGACCAAATACGCATTGCGATCGCGCCGCAAAATCCAAATGCGGTACACATTTTCGCGCCCGCTGATTTCGCGCGCAATCCGGAACACATGCCCTTGGGCTCCTTGGCGTTGAAATACTTCCAGATCGGTTCCGCGAAGATTAGGGTATTGAAATCCGAATTGGGCGAGCAGCGTGCGGTCGATCGTTTCCGCTGAGGCGGAGGCATCTGCCAGCGTTACCGGCATCACCAGGAACCGGCCGTAATTGCCCAAGAGCGCGCCCCATTCCGCCGCGGAGACCACTTGCGCGAGGTCATCCCAGCGCGTCCAGCCCGTTCCGTTCAAGGTCACGCTGTAACCGTAGCGCGGCGAATGAAAGTTGCCCGCCGGAAATGCGCCCGGCGTTTGTTCCACAAAAACCGCGCTGGTCGGCGCGACGGTGTATTGCTTGTCCGCAGCGCGGGGGTTGCCGCTGGCTTCTTCCAGCGCCACCGCCGGCACGACATCAAACTTCGCAGCCGGCGCGGTTGAGGATGCGCTGTCGCCATCGATGGCTTGGGCATCGACTGCGGCCAGTAAGCCGGGTTCTTGTTGCTCGGCCGGTTGCTTGGCGTGGTACATGAAGATGGATGCCACTGACACCAGGCCGATGGTTGCGGCCGAGGCCAGCGTCCAAGCAAACCGACGCTTCAGCGACGTAGACTTCCTTCGTGTCGCCATGACGGCGCATCCTTCTGTTGCAATTCCGGCGGCACGCTTGCTGCGCCGTGCCCAGACCAACACAGCAACCGGAACGCAAATATTTAAACCGACGACAAACCGTCGGAAAGAAACCTTGTGTGAAAAACTCTCGCAGCCAATGGGATGGCCTTCCGCCTGACAAGAACCATCGACAACATCGATTTTGGCAAACGGCGCAAAATGAGTCAACGGCAATGAATATAGGCAGAGAGACTTAAATGCCGGTTATTTGCCAGAATTGTCGCTGCTCGACTTCGTGGATTTGATTTGGTCGTGCATTTTCCTTGTTTCCGGCTTTCCGTCGGCCGGCGGCGGGTTTAGGCCGGGCGGCAATTGCTGCTGGTTGATTTTTTCGATCCGCAAATCGCCGTACACGGCCCTGTAATCGCCCGTTTTGTCGTCTTTGTACCAGAACACGATGCGATCTTTTTCGCCAAGTTTGCCGCCGGGGAGATAATCGTAATCGGTCCCTTTTTTGTGCGAGAACAAGTAACCGCCGGATAGTGTGCCCACCCGTTGCATGACTTCGAGGACTGGCTTCAACTCGTCCGTCTTGGAGGGATCAACTCCTTGTGTCAGTTTCTTTGAGAAGTCGCCCCAATCGTCCAGAGTGTTAGGAAATTCACTGTCCGATTTCTGGGCGTAGGCCCGCAAAATTTCGACGACGTTTTCGGCCGGTGTGAAATGCAGCACCTTGTTGTCGAGTTGCGGCAACTCAATTGTCTTGAAGCCTGCAGGCACGTCCACGCTAAACAAAGCGGGATCAAAATGTTCGTCTAATTTGAAATTCGTAAGCGCCGCTGTTCCCTGGATCGGTCCCACGGTCAACGGAAATTCCACACGCACCGGATCACCCGTTCTGGCATTCACCCAAATCATATATTGCAAATCGCTTTTCACGTCACAGGCAAACCCTTTAACTTTTTGCCCATCGATTTCTTTCTCGCCTAGGGAGTGGGAGCTTTTTCCCACCATCGAACGCAATAGCTCAATCTGGTTTGGCAATTCGGCGGCCGGAGAATTGTCGGCCAGCTTCATTGGTTGGAGATATGCTGTTTTAAGCTTGGTGTTTAGTGTGAGTCCCGCGCCGGATACGTGATCCATGATCATGATGGTATCGCCCATATCCATTCGTATTTTTCCGGATTCCATATAGGAGGTGTGATATTTTAATCTTGGTTCTTGCTGACCGGCCTGGGTAAGCAACGTATCGAAGGAAAACGAAAAGGCGGCGCGCAATTTTGCGGCCACTTGGGCAAACGCCACAGAGCCGCCGCTGGATAACACCAGGCACATCACCAGCACGGCCGCGGCAATCGCCAGCGCCGAAACCGCTTTGACGCCCCAGCCTGCGGAGTTCCATCGACGCCACAGCGGCGCCGCCGTGGGCCGTTCCGCCGCTGCGCGCAGCGCCGCCAACGTGCGGGCCATGGTTTCCTGCGACGGGCCTTCCGGAATTGGTAAACTGTTAAGCGCCATGGCAGCCTGTGAAACGTCGTCGGGTTGGTGTTGATTTTCTGACATTGTTCTCCGCTCCTACGCCGGTCGTTGCTTGAGTAGCGACTCCGACAATGCCCCTTGCAAACTCAATAAATCTTGCAGCTTTTTGCGTGTCCGGTGCAGCAGCACGCCGACGGCGTTGACTGTCATGGCGAACCGTTCGGCCAGAGCCTCGTATTTCCAGCCGCCTAATTCGTGCAGGCAAAATATCTCCGCCTGTCGGGCGGGAATTTGTGCCAAGGCCCAACGCAATTTGGTGGCTCGTTCGGCCGCTTCGGCCTGTTGTGCGGGCCCGGGCTGCATCGTTTCGGCCCGAGCCAAATCGCTGATTTCTTCTTTCTTCGTCCGCCGCAATTTTTTTCGAACGCGATCGACGGCTCGACTGGTGGCCAGGCACTGCAACAGCGCCGGCCAATTTCGCACCGGCTGACGATTGGACAACTCCAACGCCGCCACAAACGTTTCCTGAAAGCATTCGTCGGCGTCGGCCTGGTTGCGGACCAATCGGTAAATGGTCCGCCACACGGCCGTCCCTTCGCGACGCACAAGTTCGTCCCAATCGAGCATTTCGCACCAAGTTTCCAGGAAGTTCCGGGCCAGCATACCTCAAGTCGCCTCAGGGTGGTGTTTCTTACAACGGATTACCAGATTATTTGAAAAACCTGGTTCCAGGAGCGGTTGGTCGCGGTTCCGCTGGGGGTAGCTCGGGGCTTCGTGTTTGATAAGATTTTGAAGTAACGGGTTGATTGGCCCGGTCTCTCGAAAACCCCTCCGTTTACAGGAGATTAAGCAATGGCTCTTACTCCCAGCACCATGCTGCCGCTTGGCACCAAGGCCCCGGCATTCAAATTGACCAATGTGGATGGGCGGACCGTTTCGCTGGACGATTTCAAATCTGCCCCGGCGCTGTTGGTGATTTTCATGTGCAACCACTGTCCGTTTGTGAAGCACGTGGCCGATGGTTTGGCGCAGTTGGCCCGCGAGTATCAGGCCCGGGGTGTGGCAGTGGTGGGAATCAGCTCGAATAATCCGGTCACGCATCCGGCCGATTCGCCCGAGCAAATGGTTCACGAAGCAGAAGCCCGCGGCTACACGTTCCCGTACTTGTTCGACGAAACGCAGGAAGTGGCCAAGGCCTACAAGGCGGCCTGCACGCCCGATTTTTACGTGTTCGATAAAGATCGCAAACTGGTTTACCGCGGCCAAATGGACGATAGCCGGCCCGACAGCGGCATTCCGGTTACCGGCCGCGATTTGCGGGCAGCCCTGGATGCCGTGCTGGCCGGAAAACTTCCCAGCGAAAAGCAGCGGCCCAGCATCGGCTGCAACATTAAGTGGAAAGCGGGCAGCGAGCCGGAATACTTCGGCCACGTGAAAGTGTAGCGCCGCTGCATTCGTGCCGGGTGCCGCCGGTTCGTGCCAAGTGCCGCATTCGCGCTCGATGCCGCTGCATTTTGCCGAGTGCCGCAATTATGGTTGGGCCGGCCGGCGAGTGTGCGCTTCCCGAGCGGCGCTAATTTGCTCTTCGGCTTCGACCTCTTGCCGGATGGCATCTCCCAGCCAGCGTCCCCAGAGCAAATAGTGCAAGCAGGCAAATGCGTAAATGGTTCCCAACACCAGGCCGCCCCCCAGCACAATGGGACCAAGCTCGCCGGCTAGAAAGTACAATCCCAGGAACAGTCCCACGATAATGGCCGTGGCGGTGACCACGGTCCAAAACGATCCGCGCCGCCGTGGCGGTTCAGCTTCCGGCGCCGTCGGCCGCTCTGGCATTGCCGGTACGGTTCGTTTTGGCGGATCGTTGCTCATCGACATTCGTGGTTCACCGTTTTTCTCCGTGCCTCCGTGTCTTTGTGGTTATTTTTACTCTTCCACAAACTCCGGTTCCACGCGCTTGGGAATCACTCCCGCCGCATGCCCTTCGGCCAACAATTTCCGCACAGCTTCCCGCCCGCGGGGACCGAAATCGAGTGTCCAATCGTTGACGTACATGCCGACGAATTTGTCAGCCTGGGCCCGGTCCAAATCGCGGCCATACTGCAAGGCGTGTGCAAGCGCCTCGGCTCGATGCGCCAGCCCATAGCGAATACTTTCCTTGAGCAGCCGATTTACCTCACGAATGGTCGCCGGCCCCAAGTCGCGCCGGATTGCATTGCCTCCCAGCGGAAGCGGCAAGTTGGTTTGCTCGAACCACCACTGGCCCAAATCGACGGCCAACTTTAAATCGCGCTGGCCGTAAGTGAGCTGCCCTTCATGAATAATCAGCCCGGCATCGATCGCCTGTCCCCGATATTGGCCGCTGACGGCGGCTTCGATAATCTCGTCGAACGGAACAACGACGTGTTGAAAATCGCGGCCCAAGCACAGCCGCAGCGTCAGGTACGCCGTGGTCAGCGTGCCGGGCACGGCAATGGTGAGAGGCTTTAATTCCTCGATGCGGTATTGTCGCGGGGCAACGACCATCGGGCCATACTTATCGCCCATGCTGGCGCCGCAGGGACACAACAAATACTTGTCGGTCAAATGAGCGTAAGCATGAATGCTGACGGCCGTCAGTTCCAACTCGCCGGAAAAAGCGCGGCGATTTAGCGTTTCGATGTCGACCAGCTCGTGACGAAACTCGTAGGGGCCGGTCTCGATTTTTCCATTGGCCAGGGCGTGAAACATGAAGGCATCGTCCGGATCGGGACTATGCCCCACGCGGATCATTTGCTTTGCGCCGGGCTGGCTAGCGGCAGCATTTTCGGCGGCGGGTTTCGCGGCGGTCGTCAATGGGTGCTCCGTAAAAATTGAACCTCGTCTGCCTGTGCGGGCAAGTCGGCCGACCAGTCATGTTATGACAGCTTCCGCTCCGCGAATAGAGCGAGAAAAACCGAGGGGTGTGCAAATCGCCAAATGGGCCGGCGCGCCGTTTGCAATTCCAGTAAATCGTCTGCCTACCTGCCAATTTTACACACCTTTATCCCTGGAAACCCACATAAACTATCGAGCGTAGAATTATGTCCAGCGATATGTTCTGGGTGAATGGCGAAGTGGCCATTCTTCCTCGGGTCGATGCCTGCCACATGAAGTTTTGGAAATTGCCATCGTCCAGTACGCGGGCTCGGTTTTCATCCGCCTATTGGACGGCCGCATGTTCGCCACCATCGGCGGCAAATGTCTGAATTGTACCGAGGCGCTGTATGCCGTTCCGGCCAATGATCACCACCGGGCAGGGCTGAAAAAGCAGTAACCGCCGCTTCCCCTGGGGGCCGTTTCCCCGTCGCAGGGAATTTTTTGCCTCTTGCTTCTTGACGCCGGCCTCGAAAAACTATATTTATAGTTTATTGACGATGCAGATAGATTAACCGCTCCCCTCCAGCACGCTCTTGGCTCTTAACAGAAATGGAATGGGTATGACCCGGTCTGGCAAAAAGTCGACGAAGGCTTCCCGCCCCGAGTTGTCGCGGCTGGAACTGGCGGTGATGGATACCGTTTGGAAGCAGGGCCAGTGTTCCTCGGCGGAAGTGATCGCCGCCTTCCAAAAGCAGCGGCCCTTAGCTCCCACGACCATCCGCACGGTGCTGGCGAATTTGCGCAAGAAGCATTACATCGAGCCGGTCCCCGCCATCGAGCGCGGCTTCCGCTGGAAAGCCTCGGTCAGCCGTTCCACGGTGGCCCGCCGCACGCTGCGCGAAATGCTGAAAAATTTATTTCAAGGCTCGCCGCGCCAAGCCATCGCTTGCTTGCTGTGCGACGAAACAATAAGCGACGACGAAATGCGCGAAATCCGCCAACTGCTGGAAGACCGCACGGCAGGCAAAAAGAGGTCGCCATGAATTTTTCGACGCCCTGGCCCGCACTCGGTTTGCTTCTCGATCAGCATGGGCTGCTCGCGCGGTTGGTGTTTGCTTCGGTCGAGTTGGCTGTGCTGGCGCTGGCTGCAACACTGGTGTTAAAACTCGCCCGGCCGCGCACGCCCCGCTTAACCGCGCTGGTTTGGGCTTTGGTGTTGGCCAAGCCGCTGGCGACGTTGATCCTCGGCAGTCCGTGGCCGGTGGTGCAACTCCTCATTCCTGTGGCGCAGAATGTTCAACGTACGCCGGTCAGTCCCGACATGGCTCGAACGGATGCCGATCGCATCGCTCACCATCCGCTCGCCTCAAGCAGCCCGGACGATTCGCTTATCGACCATCAAGATTTGGCCAGCGATGCCGCGCGGCCTGTGACCGACCAGGTTGCACGCCATCCCGCGAGCGCGCTAAATCAACCGTCACCGGCCGCGGCCTCTTTTCCTTGGTGGTCGTTAGTTACCGGGCTGTGGCTGGCGGGCGTTGGCGTCATGCTGATTCGTGCCACCTGGATTCGCCGTCGGCTGGCATCAATTCTGGCCGCCGCTCAAATTCCCAGCGACGAAGTCCAGCAGCTTTATGCCCAAATTGCGGCTTCGCTCGGCCTCAATAAAAAAACTCCGCCGCTCTTGGTTACCACTGCCTTGGAATCGCCGGCGCTGGTCGGCCTGTGGAAATCAACCATCCTGGTGCCGGCCTGGCTGGCTGAAAAAACCGATCGCGCGGCCCTGGCCTGGTCGCTGCGGCACGAGCTCACGCACTGGAAGCAGGGAGATTTGTGGTTCATCCGGCTGCGAGAGTTGGCTGGCCTGGCGTTTTATTTTCATCCCGGCGTCTGGTGGGCCAGCCGGCGCATGGAAGAAGCGCTCGAAATCGCCTGCGATCGGGCCGTGATAGCCAGCAATGCAGAGGCTGCCGATTACGCCGGTCGCCTGTACCAAATTTTGGAGGCGGTTCGCCAGCAGCGCGGCCGTCCGATCACCACCGGCCTGTTCGCCACACGCAGCCAAATTGCCAAGCGGCTGGTGATGCTGTTGGAATCGCCGCTGCGTTTGCGTCCCAAGCTTTCGTGGAAAGCCGCCATCGGCATGGGCTTACTGGCCGCCGCGGTTCTGGCCGTGGGCATCGGCCTGCGGCCCGAAGCGGTCGCGCAAGATAAACCATCGGCCACAAAGCCCGCCGATCAAAACCCGGCTGCGCAGCCCGCCGATAAACCCGCCGCCAACTCCCAAGCCGACGACTTGTCGTCGGACAAGACGCGCGATGCCAACAAATCTGCCAATCAACAGCCCGAGGAAAACGCCACCGTCGAGGGAATGGTCGTCGACGAAACTGGCAAACCTGTCGCGGGCGCTACGGTTCGGTATTTCCTTGCCACGAAGGAGCAGCCGCCGCTCACGACCGATGCCCAGGGGAGCTATCGTTTCTTCGTGCAACTTACGCATCCAGACGACATTCATTACGCAACAAGTACCGCCCTTGTCGCTGACGATGCGGCCAATCATCGCCAGGGCTACGCATACATTGCGGTTGGGGCAACAAATAAGCAAGGCAAGGTCAAATCCATCGTGCTGAAGCCGCTGCGGCAGACGACGATTAAAGTCGTCGATGCCCAAGGCGCGCCAGTCCTCGGCGCCACCTACTCCGCGCCGGGCTGCAAGTTTTACTTGGGCGATATTTTGTTCACCGGCGTAACCGATGCCCAGGGCGAAGCCAAATTGCAATACACGGAAGATACTCTGGTCCATCAAATCATCGCTCTCAAGTCCGGCGTCGGCTTCGATTATTTCATTTCACCGCTGGCATCGTCCGGCACGGGAATGAACGCCGTGTTCAGCCGCGACGCGAAGCTGGGTCAGCCGCTGCCGGCGGAACTCACGCTGCATTTAGATGGCGCTCGCACGCTGAAATGCGTGGCCACCACGTCAGACGGCAAAGGCGTGCCCAATGCCATTTTCGGCCCCTACGCCATTAAGCTGCTGGGCAAAGCCGCAGGACTAAACTCGGCCTGCCGAGCGATGGAAATTGCCACCGACGCCTCGGGCGTGGCCGTGTTCGATTGGCTGCCGCGCAACTTTGTCGATCAAATGCGGTTTAGCTGTGGGGAGCGCGGTTATACGATGCTGCGAGATTCCGACGCTCCCGATCCTCTTGTTCTGCACGCGAAAGATCCGGTCGATGAGTTGCATGCCATGCTCGCCCGGCCGGCGAAAATTACCGGTCATGTTTATTTGCCCGACGGCTCTCCGGCCGCCGGCATTAGGATCGAACGGCAAGATGCCAAGGGAGTAGTTTCCAACCCGGCGCGAATCCACACCAAGGCCGACGGCTCCTTCGAAACTGTCGTGCAGTTGTACGGCGCCGGCGACCATCCGTTGCGCGTAGGGGTGGAGGACGATCGCTGGGCCGCTCCCGCTCAATGGATTAGCGTCACGGACAACAGCCAGATCAATCTCGATTTCAAGCTGGTCGAAGGAACCATCGTTCGCGGCACCGTCAGCGAAATGCCCGACAACAAGCCGCTGGCCAAGGCCATGGTCCGACTTGTGGAAATCGACAATAAAACCAACAGCGCCGACAAAACCGCGGCCTCCGCCATTCCCGCACTGTCGGAACATTCCGCCCTATCGACTGCGAACAATTCAGCCGATTCCGGCCGCGAGCCGACCGGCTTCAGCCGCCAAGCCACGACCGATGTTGACGGGCATTTCCGTTTCTGCGTGGTGCCGGGCAATTATGTGCTGTTCATCCCGCAAACATCTCAGCCGATTAGCCACACGCACCATTCCAACTTTACCATCGACAAAGAACGCGAAGTGGTGGTCGATTTCCAACTGCCGCAATTGGAGACGGGCGATTTGCAACATTTGGCCGGCAAGGTGATCGATCCGGACGGCAAGCCAGTGGCCGGCGCCACAATTACGGCCCCTTATGTGGAAGTTCTCGATCGGTTCGTGGGGTCGCTGAAAGCCAAGACGGCGGCCGATGGCACGTTTGAATTCGATCGCGTGAAAGCCATTATTCTAATTGAGGCGATGGTCAGTCCGACGTCACCGCTGGCCGGGGCGCGCTTGGTGCGGCCCGACGAAAAAGAAATCGAAATTCAGTTGCAGCACGTTGTTGAAGGACATGGCAAATTGTTGGACGAGCACGGTCAGCCGGTGCCGGCCACCCAAGGGAACATCGAATACGGCATCCGGGTGCCCAGTACGATGGAAGCTGCCAACACGGGAGACGCCCTCTTTCCCGAGCCCGACGGTTCCTACACGCTCAAAGACCTGATTCCCGGCATCGGATACGGCGTGTACTTCCGTTCCAAAGGGTCCGACAGTGCCAGCCGCCTGGCCACGTTCACGCCGGAAAAAGGTAAGCCAACCGAACTCGGCGACACCCGCTTGCCCGGCACGCCGCTCAAAACCAGCGAGAAGGCCGCCACGCCGAAAACGGATTGAGTGCGGCCGTCG
>DASRSD010000085.1 GCA_035656635.1 Pirellulales bacterium | reverse complement strand
AGAGTGCCTTTCCAGATCGAACGGAAAGCCATGATAAACCCCTTGTAAGTCGGAGGCCTCCGTGCAGAAAGATGGCCTGCTAGCAGTGCAAGCATCGTGCCGGTGCGGCTTTTATGATAAGAAGTCAACGCAGAACTGCCCGGAACTGGCAGAGAATTGGCCGAATTGGCACCTAAACGAGCAGCACCGGCCGCCTCAGAGCCTTCCTGAACACGATTGACAATCATGAACGATCTTGGCGCGCGGGGATGGCCGCATCCCAAAGGCGTGCCGTATTACCACCGCTGCCAGAAAACAGCTGCTTGCCGTCCGCTGAAAACGCGACAGAGGTAACTAAACCTGTATTTCCCGTGGGGGCGTCGAAACAGCCGCGCGACCAAGAACGTTCAAATCCGGTCGCCCGGATTTTAATCGACAATAGCGCTCAACTGGTTGTCAGCGAAGTGCCGTTTCTAATTTGGCAGCAGGATGTTGCGCCGAATCGGTCACCCGACAAATCCAGTTCAATCGGCCAATTAACGGTGACTCGGCGGTATGACGAGTGGCGGCAACACATTTTCAAACAAAAGATTACGGAGTTCAAATCCGGTTGCCAGTTTGGTGGCTATTGCTGCAACCGCACATCACTTTGCGAACTGCTATAATCGATCGTTTAGCCTGGAGTTTCATCGCAATGGCCGACGTCACGCGAATTCTAGTCGATATCGAACAAGGCAAGAGTGAAGCAGCCGAACAACTTTTGCCGCTGGTTTATCACGAACTTCGTGAACTTGCCAGCGCCAGGCTTGCCCAGGAAAAGCCCAACCAAACTTTGCAGGCCACGGCGCTTGTGCATGAAGCATATTTGCGGCTAATCGGGCCGAGGGCGGAAGGACAATCCTGGAGCAATCAAGGCCATTTTTTTGCGGCCGCGGCGGAGGCAATGCGGCGGATTCTCGTCGAGCAAGCGCGGCGCAAGGGACGAATTAAACACGGCGGCCAGCAGCGCAGAGTAGAACTGGATTCCGCCTGTGCCGTATCCGAATCACCTTCCACAGACCTAATCGCCATTGACGAAGCAGTTTCCAAGCTTGCTGCCGTGGAACCGATGAAAGCAGAACTGGTGAAATTGCGCTTTTTTGC
This sequence comes from Pirellulales bacterium, assembly GCA_035656635.1. Classification (NCBI taxonomy): domain Bacteria; kingdom Pseudomonadati; phylum Planctomycetota; class Planctomycetia; order Pirellulales; species Pirellulales bacterium. Next base: position 11,475 of record DASRSD010000085.1, on the reverse strand, counting down.
CGGATTAACAATGCCCGAAGCCGCCGCTGCGTTGGACATTTCTTTGGCTACCGCCGAACGGCATTGGTCGTTTGCACGCACCTGGCTCTTTGCCGAAATGACGGAAGATCGTCCAGAAACAGATAAAGAAGTTTGATTCCATGAGGGGTTTTCAACCTGGATGTCGCATTGGGAATAGAGAGATAAAGCCATGTCGAATCCTTCCCCTCTGGAATCGATCTATTTTGCCGCCCTGGCTAAACCGGCCGAGGAGCGAGCGGCCTTCTTGGACCAGATGTGTGGCCGAGACCCGCAGCTTCGACAAAAAGTCGAACGAATGTTGGCCGCACAATTGGACATCGGGAGCTTCCTGGAGCGGCCGGCGGTTGGAGAAGCTGTGACGGGCTTGCACGAACCAGAAATCGAGCACGTCGGCAAAGTGATCGGCCCCTACAAGCTGCTCCAGCAAATCGGCGAAGGGGGCATGGGCGCGGTGTACATGGCCGAGCAGACGGAGCCGGTCGTACGCAAAGTTGCACTCAAGATCATCAAGTCGGGGATGGACACACGACAGGTGATTGCGCGGTTCGAGGCGGAGCGGCAGGCACTGGCCCTGATGGACCATCCGAATATCGCCAAAATTCTTGACGCCGGCACTTATTTGGGGCGCCCTTACTTTGTGATGGAGCTGGTCAAGGGCGTGCCGATCGTTCAGTACTGTGATGAGCATCGTCTCACCCCCACGCAGCGATTAGAGCTGTTCGTTACCGTTTGCCATGCCGTTCAGCATGCACATCAAAAGGGGATTATCCATCGCGATTTGAAGCCGACAAATATCCTCGTCGCCGATTACGATGACCGCCCCGTGGCCAAAGTCATCGATTTTGGCGTGGCCAAGGCCATCGGTCAGGAGTTGACCGAAAAAACCATGTTCACTCAGTTCGGCCAGATGGTCGGCACGCTCGAATACATGAGTCCCGAACAGGCCAAGTTGAATCAGCTCGATATTGATACGCGGAGCGACATTTATTCGCTGGGGGTACTGCTGTACGAACTGTTGACGGGCACAACGCCGTTTGGACACGGGCGGCTTCAGTCAGCCGCCTTCGACGAGATGCTGCGCATCATTCGCGAAGAAGAACCGGAGAAGCCCAGCACGCGGCTCAGCACGACCAAAGAACTACCCAGTATTGCCGCCAGCCGCCAGTTAGACCCGAAAAAGTTGACCGGGTTAATGAAAGGCGAGCTCGACTGGGTCGTGATGAAGTCTCTGGAAAAAGACCGCGGCCGGCGGTACGAAACCGCCAATGCTTTTGTGCAAGACATCGAGCGCTACCTGCACGACGAACCTGTTGCAGCACGGGCCACAAGTTCTGTGTACCGCATTCGCAAAACAATCAGACGTAATCGTCTGGCGTTTACAGCGGCGGCCGCAGTTTTGGTAGCAGTGATTGCGGGAGGAGTAATCAGCACGTGGCAAGCCATTCGGGCTACGCGCTCCGAGCATGAACAGACGCGTTTGCTTGTCGAGGCGGAAAAAGCACGCGCCGCCGAAGAAGAGCTTCGCCAACGGGCCGAAACCGGCGAAAAGCAGGCCCGCACCGAGGCCACGAAGAGCCAGCAGGTGGCCAAGTTCATGCAGGAAATGTTGAATGGCGTGGCGCCTTGGGTTGCCATGGGGCGCGACACGAAGTTGCTGCGCGACATTGTGGATTCGACCAGCCAACAGCTCGACAAAGAGCTGGCCGACCAGCCCGCTGTCGAAGCGGACCTGCTAACTACCCTGGGAAATGTTTATTCGGACCTTGGAGAAAAAAGAAAAGGCGCCGCCATGTTCCGCCGTGCGCTGGAATTGCGCCAGAAGCTGTATGGGCCAGAGCACGTTGATGTTGCCAAGTCGCTAGTCGATGTAGGTCTCTCTCTATTTTGGGACAAAAAGTATGCCGAGGCGGAAGCGCTACACAAACAGGCATTGGCGATCCAAAAGAAATTGCTGGGAAATGAGGATCCGACAATCGCGGTAACGCTCAGCCATTTGGCGGATGATCTCACGAATCAGGGCAGAATGAGCGAGGCGCAGGATTTATATCGCACTGCCTTGGACATGAACCGCAAACTGGTCGGTGATGATAGTCTGGAGGTGGCGAAATCGCTGCTCGATTTGGGGGACTCATATCACCAACTATGGCAGTACGACAAGGCCGAACCGCTCATGCGCGAATCGCTAGCCATTTATCAAAAACACTTGCCTGATGGTAGTTGGGAAGTGACAAATTTGCGGAGTTACGTCGCGTGGATGCTTGAGCTACAAAAGAAATATGATGAAGCGGAACCGCTGTTGCGCCATGCCGCCGAAGTTCAAAAGAAAGTGTATGGTCACCTCAGCACGCATTTGTTGTACGTACTAGGCCGGACGTTGCACGGTCAAGGCAAAGAAACTGAAGCCGAGGATGCATTTCGCCAGTGCCTTACCCAATTCGTGCGAGGTGGACCTGAGGATCGGATTTTCCCGGAGCTGAATTACCAATTTGCCGAAGTTCTCTGGAAGCAGCGCAAGTTCGATGAAGCGGAGGCCGCTTACCGCCGTGCCATCGAGGCCGTCGCCAAAGAGTTCCCCACGGAAAACAGCTATTATCTACGGTATCAAACGGGGCTGATCGAAGTGTTGATCGCCGAGGGGAAAATGGCGGAAGCGGAGACCACGTTTCATCAATTGCTCGCGGATGATTCTAGGCTAAAAGGCGTAGAGACCTATGTACCAGTTGTCTGCAATACGATGGCAATCGCTCTGCGGCAGCAGGGTAAATTCGCAGAGGCCGAATCGGCGGCGCGCCAAAGCCTAGCCTGGGAGCAAAAACACAGCAGCGACCACAGCCCCCTGCATATCTCTCGATATACCCTTACCTTGGCCGAAGTGCTTGCCGACGAAGGGAAGCTGGCGGAAGCGGAAGCCAGTTGTCGCCTGCTACTTGATAAATACAGGGACGTCGCAGGGGGGCAATACAACGTCTCCTACATGAATATTGGCCTGACGAATGTTCTGCAATCGCAGGGGCGCTTGGCAGAGGCGGAAGAGGTGGCTCGTCAGGAAATCGAAGTGCAAAAGAAACTTGGCGGAGATCAAGACCGGTTCATGCCGAAGAGTTTGATTCCGCTGGCCAGCGTGCTGTTGGACGAAGACAAACTGGCCGAAGCCGAGAAGATCATCCAAGAAGCAATCGCCAGGCTGCAAAAGCGATTCGGCAACGAAACGCTGGACAGCGCTAAGGCCCGCGTGATTCTCGCCGGCATTCAAAGTGCCAATCACCAGTTTGCGGACGCAGAAGAGAACTATCGACAGGCATTATCGTTTCAACAGCAGCATCTATTGAATTCCCCGCTTTCGCCGGGAGACGAGTACTTTGACCTGTCAAACACAGTGGAGCATTTTTCCAACTTTTTGCGCGAGCAGGGGCAAACGGCTACAGCGGAAATTGTGGAGCGCGAAATACTTGCAAAAGTTACTGCGGCCATCGGCGAAGAGCAGCCGCTAGTAGCGGAAATCAAAGAGCAATTAGCGCAGATGTTGCTCGGCGAAGGAAAAGTCGCGGAAGCCGAGCCACTGGCTCGCCAGGCACTAGAACTGCAGAAGAAGTTTGCGCCGGAGAGTCGGCAAAGATACCGCGCAGAAAATTTGTTTGGCCAGTGTTTGCTCGAGCAAGAAAAATACACCGACGCGGAGCCGCCATTACAGTCGGGTTACGAAGGAATGGAGAAACTCACACACGGTTTTCCCGCAGCACATGGCAAGGAAATCAAGCAGGCTCTGCGCAGCCTGACGAAACTTAGCAAGGCCACGGGCCAGTCCGACAAAGCTGCCCAGTGGCAACAGAAACTTACTGACCTGGAAAAATCCGATTCGCCAACCAAGGATGTTTTGCAGACATCGAGTAACCAATAGCGCCGCTTAGTTCTGAATGGGGCGGCAGGTTCACCGCCTGAAACGGCCGCAATACGTTCAATGTTTTCGAGCAACTGCGCTAAAACTGCGCGCACGCAACGACACGTTAAGGAGTTTTATTATGCTCAGCCACAATCGAAAACTATTATTGATTTTATTTGTTGTCCTTTGCGTCATTGCGCCGCTGAGAGCAGCGGCAGCAACTGTTCAACATCTCTCTTTCGGCGCCACCGATAATGCAACCGTCCAAGGCGCCGGACCACGAACGGGCACCAATGGAAAAACCTTCTTTACTTTGGAAGGCTCCAGCAACGGTTCCTTCGCCAGTTTTGGCGTCGCGGACTTCGATTTCTCCACCATACCGCCCGGCCATCTGCCGCAGGCTGCGTCCCTTGTCGACGCGCAGTTGAAGCTGACTCAAAACAACGCTTTTTTCAGCGTGGCCGGTCCGATCAGTGTTTATTACACCCCGAACACCGCCGTTAACATTCAGCCGGGCACTTCGCCGCTAACAGATCAAACCGGAAACGACGGGGCCGCATCGGTCGATCCACTGCTTTCACCGTTGACGTTGCTAGGCAGCGGGATGTTTACCGATACGGCCAACTCTACGGTCGATTCGGTGGCTCTTTCATTCACGGGCGCTGCGCTGCCTGCCTTTCTGAATGCGTTCAACAATGGCTCAACACTTCGTTTAATCATAACGGCCGATGCGCCGAGCACGGCAGCGACGTATGTCGGCATTGGTGGCGGCACCGATCCGTTTTTAAGTTTCGACTACACCGTTGTTCCTGAACCAGGCAGCGGTGTGTTGGCCATCATTCCGGTCGCTCTGTTTTGGAGATTACGAAAGCGGCAGCAACCACCCGGCACAAAAACAAGGCTAGTACCGTCAACCCAATTGATTTGCTGACGGCCTGAACGTAATTTGCTATGCTGTAATGCACTTCAACGTGCGGAATACGTTAATACAAATAGGAGATTGTCATGAACCCTACAAAAAGCTCGCTTGGCATACTGCTCCTTGTTTTGACCGCAACGGGCGTAGCACAGGGCCAAACTTGGACAGGCGCGGTCAATGGAAATTGGAGCAATGCCAACAATTGGTCGCCGGCGAGTGTTCCGAGCACGTCGAGCGTGAATACCCAGTTGACATTCGGCGCCACGGCCAACGGAACGATGACCGATGACCTCGGTTTCATCAGTTCCTTCGCTTTGAACAAGATGACTTTCACGGCCGCGGCCCCAGCCTATTCCCTGGGCGGTAATTTCACGCTGAACTTTGATTCCAATAGCAGCAGCGTGTTGCCAACCATCACGATGAATTCCAATAATGCCGTTACGATCAATGAAAACGCCAACTTAAACAATAACTTTACGGTGTCCGGCAGCGGCGCCGGCGTTCTGACCTTCGGCGGCAGCGTCAACACCAACGGCGGCACCATGACCTACTCAGGGGCCGGCGCCTTGGTACTCAGCGGGACAACCGACAATAATAACCTGGGCCTGACCGTCAATTCTGGGACGGCGATCCTGGCCAAGACCAGTTCGTCGACCGTGCATGCGATCGGCGGCTTCGGCCTGATTATCAACGGCGGAACGGTGCAACTTGGCGGCACCGGCGGAGACCAGATTTACGATGGCGCGAATGTCACCATGAACGGCGGCATGCTGGACGCCAATGGGAGCAGCGAAGCCTTCGCAACGCTGAACCTGGGAGGTTTTGGCGCGCTGGCGAATAACGCCGCTGGCACTTCATCCGCGCTGTCGCCCACGGGCATTATCCTGTCCAGCGACGCTCTCATGGGCGCAACGTCCAGCGCCAATTTAATCATCAACGCGCCGATTAGCGGCAACCACTCGCTGGAGATCGCCAGCGCCGACACCGGCGTCGTCGCCTTGAACGGTACGAACTCCTATACCGGAGTGACCGACGTCGTGGGCGGCGAGCTCGATATCCCCACGATTGCCAACGGCGGTGCGAATAGCCCGCTGGGGGCGTCGTCCAACTCCGCAAGCAACCTTACCCTTGTAGGCACCGGGCGCCCTAGCACCCTGATGTTGACCGGTGTCAACTCTACATACAGCACCGACCGCGGTCTGACGGATTCTGGTGGCGCCATCGGTGTCCAAAACGCTGGCACGACCTTAACCTGGAACGGCCAAATCACCGGGGGGGGCAGCTTGACGAAAACGGGGGGCGGCGTACTGGTGCTGACGAACACCTCGAACAATTACCAGAGCGGTACCTATGTCGAAGAAGGAACGTTACAGACACCTGCTACTCCACCTTCTCACGGTGTATCAGCTGATCAGGTCCTGCCGTACGAGAGGAACGTTACAGTCGCCGCCGGGGCACGGTGGCTCGTGACCAACGCAGTAGTTGGAAACGGCATATGGGTTGGCGATGTAAGCCTTGAAGGTGGAGAACTAGACGTGACTGGAGAAGCCCAACTTTATGTGACTAGTTTAGTGGCGGACACCCCAGGCAGTGTAGTCAACCTAACTGGCTCAGCGCAACTAATATTTTGGGGAACACCGGCAACTGCCAGGATCAACGCTGATACCACATGGTCTGGCGACAGTCTTTATCCCTTCGTGTTTGACAGGTATGGTGATCCGATTGAACTTATTGTCGCCCCAGGCGCTACGCTGACAAGCAGCGTTTTCTTGTCACCTATCGACGTTAGCTCATCCCCATTCCACATTAGCGGCGGGGGAACGGTCTATATAACCACGCGGATTAACAACGAGCCAGCAGACTACGTAGTCTACCAGGGCCGGCTGCGGGCGGACAATTTGTCAGTTGCCAGCGATGGCAGTAGCGTGCTGGGACTCGCTCAAGCCGGTTTCCTCACACTTGACGGCGGCACGCTTCAATACAGCGGGCCGACCGCCACGTCGCCGATGCCGATTACTGTGACATCCAACGGCGGAACCCTCGAAGTTTCCAATGCCGCCACCACGTTGACCTATACCGGAACACTCTCCGGTTTTGGACCATTCATCAAAAATGGGCCGGGCGTATTAATCCTCGACAACCTAGCCAATGCCTATGCCAGCGGCATTACCGTCAGCGGCGGGCGGATCGATGTGAGCGACGACGCGCAGCTTGGTGCCGCTATAGTTACGGTCAATCCCGCGGGGACATTGCGGTACACTGCCGACGCGACGACCGCCCGCACGTTCAATTTAACTGGCGGCAAATTGGAAGCACCGGCAGGAGTGACGCTCACGCTCAGCGGCGCCGCCGTGAACGGTGGCTTTATCCGCGGGGCCGGCACCTTTGTGGTCACTGGCGGCGCCACGTTAAGCGCGGCAACGACACTCAATGGCACAACCATCAACCAAACCGGCGCGGCATCGTTCACCGATTTCACCAATGGCGGCGTGTTAAACCTCGCCGCGGGACTGCCAGATCCGGTATCGCTAGATGGATTCACCAACCAAGGCAGTGGGGTCGTTACCGTTGGCGCCGGCAGCCAAGTCAACGCGTCCGATTTTCAATCGTACGGCGTGGTCACGCTCAATCCGGGCAGCGCCGCCACGCCAACACTGCTGACCGCTACCGGCGGCTCGGCGATTTATCTCAACGGCGGCAGCCGCACGTACATCGGCTCGGCCGCCAGCCCAGACCCACTATCCGCCACGCTCTCCGGCAATATCGAGCTGAATGGCGGCTTGCTGGTCAATAACGGCACCGTTAGCGGAACCGTGGATATCAATTTCGGCGGGTTGGCCAAAGGGGTCGGTACTTACGGCGTGGTGAATGTGAGCCTGGGGGGAGTATTTTCTCCCGGCAACAGCCCAGGAATTGTGACCGCCACGCAAGTCACAATCGGTTCCACCGCCACGCCCAGCGGCGCGCCGACGCTGCTCATGGAGCTGGCCGGCACCACGCCTGGCACTCTTTACGACCAACTGCATGTGACGGGCCAACTCTCCCTGGGTGGTTTATTGGAGATCACGCTTGCGCCAGGGTTCAATCCAACGAGCGGGAACCGATTCGATCTGCTCGACTGGGGCTCGCTTAGCGGTCACTTCGACAGCTTGAGTTTACCGGCGCTTTCAGCGGGCTTGGCCTGGAATACCACGCAGCTTTACGTTACCGGCGTCTTGGCCGTGACCGATATCAATTTGTTGCCGGGCGATTTCAATCGTGACCATCATGTCGATGCATCGGATATTGTGCCGGCGATAGTTTCGTTGACTAATCCTACCGTTTATGAAGCGCAATACGGAGTGAACGCCACCGATTTATCCATCATCGGTGATCTGAACGCCGACGGCCGCTTCACCAATGCCGATATGCAATCGCTGTTAAATCTTCTCCTCTCTGGGGGCGGATCAACCACTCCCGTCCCCGAGCCTAGTGCGTTCGTGATGAGCATCTTGGCGTTTGGGGTGGCGGCGGCGATGAAATACCGGAGCGAATTTGGCTCCCTGCCACTAAGCACGCTTCGCCTTCCTTCCCTGCCTTATTCACATAAGCGCTAACTCGCACTTTTGACATTTCGCTGGCTGGGAATGGCCCATACAAATAGGTGAGCTTGTCTGGATCATTCATTGCCGGATCAAGCCAGGCGTCGTAATCGCCAGGCGATAAAATGACTGGCAATCTGGAAGATGCGCTGGTGCTTTTCGATGGTCAGAAACTCTTTCAAGCCATGCACGGTATCGGAGCGTTTATCCGCGGCCAGGCATCGAATAACGAGCATGGATTGCGAGTGGCGCGGCTACTTGATCGAGTCATCAACGACGTGGCAATTCTCGATTACGAAGTGGCCGTCGAATTTACTGAGCCCGGCCAAAATCACACCGTCGCATTGGAAAAGCTGGCCGACGACTTCGACACGAAACTGACGGGCCGAATCATTGCCGGCGCCAAACCGCTCGACAACTGGCAAACCTGGGTACCCAAAGATGCCAATGCTTTCTCGCTGAACTTCGGCATCAACTTGCACGAGCTGTATAGCGGCATTATCCAAAATGTGCGCGAGGAATTTCCCGAATCGCAACAAGGGATCGACAAGTTCGCCGCGCTCCAGGAACAAATAGGCGTCAATTTCGATCGCGACATTTTGCAATCGTTCAACGGCGAATCGGTCTGCGTGGCGATGCCCATCAAGTCCGATGATGGATCGGTCCGCCAGGAATCAGTCAGCGGGCTGCGATGCAGCAATCCCGACAAAATTAAGGAACTGCTGAGCTGCGGCGTTGAAGCTTTGAATAAGTTGCCGGCAATGCAAACGCAGCAAGTCAAGCTTGAAGATTGCAAAGATCTGGAAGGATTCCAAGCCCTGCATGCGGCGATTTTGCAAATGTTCGGCGCAATTCCGGTCGTAGGATTCCGCGACGGCTGGATGATTGTCGCCTCGAACCAGGAGGCCGCGAAAGAAGTCTTTGCGGTGCGCGCCGGCAAAGTCGAGTTGATCGATGCCGCCGCAGGTTTCAAAAAACTTGGCATCAATTCCAATGGGACAATTTACTCGCTGAAATACCAAGAAATTGGCGCGATTGTGCGACACGTGGCCGACATCATCGATAAAGTCGGCGCCGTGGCTCCCATGTTCCTCAGCATGGCGGCACCAATGCTAAGCCCGAGGAAATCAAACCAGTGCAAGAAGTTCTTGAACTTCTGCCAAGCATCGCCAAAGTCGTTCGCAGGTTCGATTACTTCGGCCACAACCTGAACGTAACTCGCGCGGGATCAGTGCCCTATACATACATTTGCGAATCGGTCACCGAAGTACGGATGAATCGCCAGCAATGAGAATCATTACTGCTGCTATTGTTATCGCATTGATGGTATGCTCCGCCGGTGGTGTCGGGCTTTCGGCGGAGGCGGCGAACTTCAGCGAATTCTTTGCGCCGACTGGAGACGATGGAAATCCAGGCAGCATCGAAAAGCAGTTTTGCACAATTGCCCATGCTCGCGATGCTGTCCGTTCGATCAACCAGCAAATGACCGGCAACGTCGTCGTCAACCTGCGCGTGGAACCGACACTTTACGCGCGCCCCTCGAATTCACCGTCGCCGATTCCGGCCAGAACGGCTTCAGGTCATCTACCGCGCCTTTGAAAAAGAAGTCCCCGTCATCAGCGGCGGCGTGCCGGTCACCAGCTGGACCATCGATCATGACAACGTTTACAAAGCGCCGCTCAACTGGAACGGCTGCCCGGGTCGGGCTCGAATCTCCAACCGAGATGAAAGCCGTCGACGGGCAACTGCTGATCGACCAATTGATTGGCTTGGGCTTCACTGTCGGCCTGAATGAGGAAGAAGTCCACGACGAAAACCAGTCGAGCGGAAAAAAGGATGGACTTTTTGCTCACGCGTAAGGGGCTCGTAACACACCACAATCGGCTTCTAGAAGTTGAAGACGATGTCGCGCTTAATATCGATACCTTTTTCACAGCCGGCGAGGGAAGGCGAGGTGATCACAGCGAAAGTTAAGAGTTGTCGCAAGCTGTTTCGTGGCAATTTCATGCCTCGCATTGTACCCGCAGGGGCGGCTTTTTCACGCTGATTTTCTCGATCGAATGTAGAAAATGATGAACTTCGTTCACGAGATCACCGCAGCAGTGGGTCGATTGGGCCGATTCTCAGAACACGATATATACTCGCGTAGAAAAGTTTTTCGCTAGGGTACCTGCGTGGGAACCATCTTCGTACAGCTGATGCGTTCGTGAACGTGCACCGCCGTGTCGGGCCCTGGACAGCACATGGCGAAAACGGTCTGGGCAGAAGCCTATATGGGTCCAGGAATTGACCCAATCGGCCCATCAACGTTCAGGAATCCAGCGAGTTCGACGCCGTCAGAATGAAATGTCATACAGTCGTGTTATCGATTGAACTTTCGCACGATCCGGACCGGCGGATACTCGATTTTCGACGGGCGAGATTTTTTGTGAATTGCGAGTCAGATTTCATGCGGGTTTTCCGTGGCCAGGCCGTGAAAGACCACGATGCGAAACAAGGCGCAATAACTGGCGCCTGCGCCATCCTAAGCCACACTGCGACCGTGGCTCAAATTGAACTGAACGACGATGGCTCGTTCTAGCGCAGCGTGAAAATTCTCGCAGATATTTGTTTTGCCCACATGCTGCTCAAACTCAGCCTGTCGCATCAGTTTTGCCGGTTGCGGTGGAGCACCGCACAAGATCAGAGTCCTTTTGCTGGCCTGACATTGCTTGGCTAAATCTTCGAGAGCTTGTAAACCCGTAGCGTCGATAGCGGTCATATTTCGCAGCCGTAAAATGACAATCGGTGGTAGTGTGTCCAGACACTCGGCCACTTGTGAAATCTTTTCGTTCGCCCCGAATAGAAAGGGCCCATGAATGCGAAATACAGCAACGTATTCTGGAATGGGCTTATCCTGCAAAATATGTAGCCAGCCTTCCTCGACGTACTGAGGGGTCACTCGCATTATGGTTGTCGTACCAGTTACTTTTCGGATGTACAAAAGTGCGGCCAGTACGATTCCAGTTTCGACTGCTACCGTAAGATCAGCAAAGACGGTCAACGCAAATGTTATGGCCCATACGCTTATGTCG
>DASRSD010000084.1 GCA_035656635.1 Pirellulales bacterium | reverse complement strand
TTCCTACGAACAGACGCTTTGCCACGAACCGTAAGGGAAGCGAGCCAGCACTCGAAATCATCGGCGCGCGACACAACAATTTGCGCAATCTCACAGTCCGCATTCCCTTAGGCACGCTGACCGCCGTCACCGGAGTTAGCGGGTCGGGCAAAAGTTCGCTCATCGAAGATGTACTCTGCAAATCGCTGGCGCGCACGCTGCATCGGGCGGGCGAAATTCCCGGCGTGCACGACGAAATCCGTGGCGTGGAGCAAGTCAACAAAATCATTCGAGTCGATCAACAGCCCTTGGGCAGTACGCCTACGAGTAATCCGGCCACGTATACCGGCGTGTTCGATTTAATTCGACAGCTATTTTCGCAACTGCCGGAAGCGAAGGTGCGCGGTTATACTCCCCGGCGATTCAGCTTTAACGCTCCTGGCGGCCGATGTGAAACCTGCGAAGGAAACGGCGAGCTGTGCATCGAAATGCATTTTCTGCCCGATGTGTGGGTACAGTGCGATACCTGCCGCGGGCGCCGCTACAATCCGGAAACGTTGGCCGTCACGTATCATGGGCAATCGATTGCCGACGTGCTTGAAATGTCTTGCGGCCGGGCGCTCAAGCTGTTTGAAAACATTCCAAAAATCCGCCGCATTTTGCAAACGCTGTGCGACGTGGGGCTGGATTATCTTCGCTTGGGCCAGCCCGCCCACACGCTTTCCGGAGGTGAAGCTCAGCGAGTGAAATTAGCCGCTGAATTAGCCCGACCGGACACCGGCCGGACGCTGTATGTGCTGGACGAGCCGACGACCGGCCTCCATTTTGACGACATTCGCAAGCTGCTGGATGTATTGCATCGACTGGTCGATTTGGGCAATACGGTTGTGGTGATCGAACATAATTTGGACGTGATCAAAACGGCCGATTGGGTCATTGATCTGGGTCCCGAAGCTGGCGACGGTGGCGGACAAATGGTTGCAGAGGGTTCTCCGGAGGAAATTTGTGGTCTGCGGCCAGTGGTCAGTGGTCAGAAAATGAGGCGCGGAAAACAGAAGAGTACGGCGGACAAAAGTTTAGCCGCGAGCCGCCAGGCGAGCGATTCCTACACCGCCGCCGCACTGGCGCCAGTTCTTGCTGCCGGTCCCCACGAAGAACGCAAACCACACGATTTTGCCGCCGTTCAAGTGAAACAGGCTGGCGATTTGGAAATTGCCGCTGTCGGTGAGCAAACCAAAATGCCGTGGGAAAGCGATGGGCGGCGCTGGCACATCGTCGATCGGGTGGGCCGCAACGGCGAGCCGTGTCGCTGGGATGGCCGGATTTTGGAGCAAGTGGTCGATCGCATTCAGGAGCTTGGCGACTTCAGCCCCACCAATTGGAACGATCGAAGCGTTGTGGAAATTGCTGCACAAAAGAAAGCGGACGGTTGGTTCCTGCACGCCATCACCGGCGAACAATGGCTGTTGAAATTGAAATTTCGCACTGCCAAAGCAACTTTCAACCGCGAGCAGCTCATTAGTCATCTGGGCATGAAGCCATTGAACGAAATGCATGATTTGCCGGTGTACGGCACAGACAGCCGGGTGAAAGTCCGCACGCTACGTGGGCCGTGGCAAGAAGTGGAATTGCGAGTGCATTCGTTGGACGAAATCGATCACAAGCATTTTTGGCCGTTCTTAGAACAAGCGGTGGCCGGGTTCAAAAAAATAACTCAGCGGGCACAACAAGATCCGGAATCGGTCATGCCCTGGATGGTGCTAGGCCGCAAGTGGCATTTATTACGAAAGGGTTTTCCGCCCGGCAAGAAAATCGCCTGGGAAGCCGAAGTATTGGAGGAGCTGTTAGAAATGCTTTTAGCGGCGGCGCCGCAAGTTCAAGCATTGTGGAACCACAGCCAGGTTGTCAATTTGCTGTTGCCCGGACAGCGCGAACCGTGGGCTCGGGTGTGGACGAAAAAATTGGCGGCAGTGGAATTATCGCTGGCTGGCCCCAAGGGGCGCTTCGCTTTGGGACGCATTGCGGAATTGGGCTCGGAGCCGGAATTCGACGCCGGTCGAGCGGAGGTCGACGTAATGAAATTGCGATTCGTAAATTCAGACAATTTACACCGCGGCGATTTGGCAGCACTTCTGCGCGAGCACGCAGCGGTCATCGCCCAGAACGGAGAGAAACAGCCGCTGTTTCGGAAAAAGCAATTAGCGGCAAGCGATTAGCGGTTGTGATTTAACGCCATATACATATTCCTCATTACTTTCCATCATGTCCCAGCAACTTCTCCCGCCCAGTTTTTTGTTTCGATTTGCCGTGCCTTGCCGGCCAGCGGCGAAGATTTGGACACCCCAGGGCGTGGTCTTGGGAGATGATTATCTGCTGCCTAGCTTTGCCGAACTGGACGACGCTCCCCAGCGGGTTGAAGTGCGTGCCGCTTGGAACGTTCAGGGAATGGCATTTTCTGCATCCGTGAAGGGGAAGAAGCAACCGCCCTGGTGCCGCGAAAGCCGTATTAACGACAGCGACGGCGTCTACTTGTGGATAGATACCCGCGATACGCACAACATTCACCGCGCCAGTCGCTTTTGTCATCAGTTCGTGTTTTTGCCCGCTGGCGGCGGACATCAACAGGGCGAACCTGTAGCCGAACTCATCGCCATTAATCGAGCCCGGGAAAATCCCAAGCCGCTGGTGCGCGGTTCATTGGGCGCGGTATGCCATAAGCAAAACGATGGATACCGTTTGGACGTGGCCATTCCTGCTGCAGCCCTGACGGGCTTCGATCCAGCCGAACATCCCAAGCTCGGATTTCACTGGGCGGTGATCGACCGCGAAATTGGCGAACACACGTTTTGCTGCCCGCCGGCATTGCCTTATCGAGAAGATCCCAGCACATGGGGCACGCTGGAACTTGCGCATAGCTAAATCAAACCACGGAGACACTGAGGCATTGAGAGGATAATGACGAAGAAACTAATGGCGAATGTGCCGCAAGAATAACGAAGCGTGAAAAGATTCATTCGTCATTGGAATTTCGTCATTCCCTTACAGGCTGTTTCAAAACTAGGAATCGGGTGGCTGGGGTCGACCGAAGGGAGCCCCCAGCAGCCTATTCACTGGGGGCTCGGCGGCACTCGACCCCAGCCACCCTTGAAGGAAGTCCAGTTTTGAAACAGCCTCTTAGATATTCGGCATTAGGCATTCATTTCTCCGGCGTGGTAGCTGGAACGGACAAAGGGTCCACTAGCGACGCGGCGGAAGCCCATCGCTTTGGCAGCGCGACCTAACTCGTCGAATTCCGTCGGCGGCACATAACGTATCACGGGCAAATGCAGAGGCGTCGGCTGGAGATATTGCCCAAGCGTGAGCATGTCGCAGCCAACGTCGAGCAAATCGGCCAGTGTATCAAGCAACTCCTCGCGAGTTTCGCCCAAGCCTAGCATGAGGCCACTTTTGGTTTTAACCCGTGGGTCGATTTGCTTGGCCTGCCGCAACAATTCAAGCGTCCAGCGATAATCACTTTTGCGGCCACGGATTGCTCGATACAACCGGGGCACGGTCTCTGTGTTGTGATTAAAAACTTCGGGCCGGGATTCCAGAACACGAGCCAGCGCGCCGGGCTTGCCAAGAAAATCAGGGGTGAGCACTTCCACGGCGGCCCCGGTTCGATTGCGGACTGCAAGCACGCAGGAATAAAAATGGTCTGCACCTCCGTCCGGTAAATCATCGCGGGTAACCGACGTGATTAGTACGTGCTTCAAACCCAGCCGGGCGGCGGCTTCGGCCACTCGATCTGGCTCATCTACCTCCAAAGCTTCCGTTTTGCCTTTGGGAACGGAACAAAAGCCGCATGGCCGGGTGCAGACATTCCCCAAAATCATGAACGTGGCCGTTTTTTGCGACCAGCATTCCATTCGATTGGGGCATTTGGCGCTTTCGCAGACCGTTTCCAGGTGCAAATCGTCAATTAGCCGGGAAGTAAATTGTAAACCGCCCCCCAGGGGCAGATTCTTTTTTAGCCACGGCGGTAGGCGCGGGCCGGTCGCTGGAGAGACGATATTGCCGGAGGGATTGAGCGTAACGAGTTGCATGGTAACAATCGGTGAGAATAGTTAACTGTAGCGTGGGACTCGTCCCAAGAAAAGCGGAGAAAGAATCGATCGTACGATTTGTGTGCCCAAGCAGACGTCTTTCGCATCGCTTGATCGGCGGCATGGTAGCCGCTTGGGCTAAGAGTTGACAATGCTTCAGGAGGAATTTCGCCACGGCCAAAAAAACTGCTGGAAAAAAAGGCGGCAAAAAAGCCACTGCAGATCGTGAGCACGACAACGAACGGCTCATCGCACAAAATCGCAAGGCGCGGCACGAATACGAAGTGCTGGAGACGCTGGAGTGCGGCATTATGCTGGTGGGCAGCGAGGTGAAAAGCCTGCGCGCGGGCCGAATGTCGCTGGAAGAAGCCTATGCTCGGTTGAAAGGCAACGAGCTGTGGCTGTTGGGTTGCGATATTCCTGAGTACGTGCAGGCCAATCGGCAAAATCACGTTCCAAAGCGACCACGCAAACTGCTGCTGCATCGGCGAGAAATCAAAAAATTCGCCGCCCAAGCCACGGAAAAAGGACTCACGCTCATTCCGCTGAAAATGTACTTCACCGAGGGTCGGGCAAAAGTGTTGCTGGGCCTTTGCAAGGGCCGCAAGCTGCATGACAAGCGCGAGGTGCTCAAGAACAAATCGGCCCAGCGGGATATTCAACGGGCAATGAGGCGGGGATAATTCGGAAATGATGAATGACGAATGACAAATGTCTAACGAATGACCTAGCACCAATGACCCAAGGCGGGCGGTGTTTGGTCATCGGGATTTGGTCATTGGTTCTTTCTCTGCCACAGGCGGTCGTACCACAGCAGGCCGACAAGTGTTTTTGCATCCTGCACCTGACCACGATCGCACATCGCCAGGGCTTCGTCCAAACTCATTACGTGGGTTTCAATTTCCTCACCCGATTCCGGCCTGGCCTGACCTTCATACAATTCGGTAGCGAGAAACAGGTGCATCCGCTCGTGTAAAATGCCCGGCGACATGAAAAATTCCGTGAGTTTTTCTATCCGGCCGGCGCGATAGCCGGTTTCTTCCAAGAGTTCCCGCGGCGCCGTTACGGCTGGTTCTTCGCCCGGTTCCAGTGTTCCAGCGGGCAATTCCCACAACGTTTCACCCACAGCAACACGATAATTGCGAATCAAGCAAACGCGATCTGGTGTCACAAGTGGAAGAATTACAACTGCGCCGGGATGTTGCACAACCTCGTATTGATGCAGCGAACCATCGGGCACACGGTGAGCGATCCGCACGACACTAAACCGCCGGGCTCGTAACAGCAATTCTTGTGGTTCCTTCAAGTTTGACCCTTTCAATCGTCCGATGCCTGGCGCACGGAATCCGCTAGCATGTTCGGAATTATTGCCAGTGGCCAAGTCGGATGTTAAGATAACGGTTCGGGCGGTTGTGCACCAAGGGTTGCGGCCGGAACTGCTACGATGCGCGACAATTCGCACTGGAGCTTGAACTGTGGCCTGTGGGGAGGCGTGCGAGTGTACGTCCATGCCTCGCTCCTGGTCATCATCGTGGGAATGATGTATTTTGCGACGCAGTATTTTGCAACGCAGATAACGCACATCGTTCATTCTCATACTCTGGACGATGGGTCCATTTACGGACTCGTGGCCGCGGCCGTGCTTTTGCTTTCATTGGTTCTGCACGAGATAGCCCACGCGCTGGCGGCCTGGCAATTAGGCGGCAATGTAGATTTGGTGGTTCTGGGACCATTGGGTGGAATGAACCTGCCCAACATGCCGCGTGAACCACATCGTGAAGTTGCTGTGGCCTTGGCCGGCCCACTGGTTCATTTTCTCGTTCTGCTGGCATTGGGCCCGGTGTTGATGTTGCAGGAAGTGAATTTGGGTGAAATTCTGCCGCACCCGTTTTATCCGGAGAACATGTTGAATGGCTCGCTGGGAATCGTGGCCGCGAAAATGGCGTTTTGGTTGAACTGGCTGCTGTTACTAGTGAATTTGATACCGGCGCCCGCACTCGATGGCGGCAGAGCGTTGCGCAGCGTGTTGTGGCCGGTGATGGGCTACCGAGGAGCAATTCGGACGGTGAGCCGCAGTGGGATGCTAACTGCTCTCATGTTTTGCCTGCTGGCTTTGGTATTACACGATCCGCAAAATAACTATCCCTTAATTCCTATATGGTTTCCGTTGGTGCTGATGGCGCTTTATCTATACTTCAGTTCGCAACAGGAAGTGCAACAAGTCGGAGATGAAGACCCGGAAGATGACCTTTTTGGTTACGATTTCTCCCAAGGGTTCACAAGCTTGGAGCAACCAACTGGCCCGCGACGTCGCCAGCAGGGTCCAGGACCTATGCGCCGTTGGTTGCAACAACGCCAGGAAATGAAAGAACGCCGGATGCGCGAAATTGAGGCCGATGAGGAACGCCGGGTTGATGACGTTCTTGTGCGCGTGAAGGAATTGGGCGTGGATGGCCTGTCGCCGGAAGATCGCTCGCTTTTGCAGCGGGTCAGCGCGCGCTATCGAAATCGACTGCAATCCTAGTCCATTCAGCTGAGACGGCAAGCGCGTCGAAGCTTCTTGCTTTTTACGCCGATTTCACGTTCCGCACAATTGTTACATTCGGAATGATTGCTTTAGCCCTTCTTACGCTTACCGCCATGCGCTTATGGCGATTTCGAGCGAGATTGCCGCGGGCCAAAATTCTCTGATTTTCACGGGTCGTTGCAGGCATATGCCACAAAAGACGGCCAATTTTTGCCCGCTTTCTCCCTTTAACCTAGAGTCTTTCAGGATTGTTCCCGCACCTCCTTCATGAAGCCCTGAATACTCTTCGGCGGATTTGGGCGCGATCGGATAGACAAGCGGATGCAAAGATGACGAAAAAGAAACTCTCGCACGATGGCAACGTGGCCGCAATGGTTAGTCCTGGTCAGGAAACTGGCGGCGAATCCGCTCCGAAAACTGGTGATCGGCAACGATCATTGCCCGCCCTTTGCCAATCGTTGGAAAAATGCTTTGGCGCCAAATTCACACTGGTCGACGTTATCACCGGCGATTGTCAGGTCCGAGGCAATATGTTCCTCGCCGGCCAACTTCAGACCCAGCTTGAACTGTGTCGCGCCCTGGCGCATCGCGGCAAGGCGGAGTTCATCGCTGAGGAAGAACCCGTCGTCGTGCTGGCGATACCTTTGCTGGAAGACGAACCGACGCGCTATGTGGCGTTGGCCCCATTTCTTGTTCACCGGGCCGCGGAGCCGACGATCGTTCATGCGGTAACCACGCTGGGCGGGGATGCAAATGAATCAAAATTATGGGCAGTCCGACAACACATTTGGGATGCCGGGTGTTTGCTCAACTTGGCGGAACTAGCATCTTCTCACTGCGCAGCTGAATTTCGTGCTGGGCAAATGCAGCGCGAAATTTATGAAATTTCCTCGCATTTGGCGTCGGCATATGAGGAACTCAGCCTGTTGTATGGCCTAACGCAAAAGTTAAAGATTTCCGCATCGATCGAAGATTTGGGACAGAAGGCATTGGAATGGCTGGCAGAGGCTATTTCGGCGGAAGGATTTGTTTTGCAATTGCTGCCGGTTTCAGAATCCGAAGGGGAAATGACGGGCCCCAGTCAGCGCCAGTCAGCGTTTTTGCAGTTCGGCCACTGCGCGATCGATCGATTTCAGTTTTCGCGCCTTGTGGAACATCTGGGATTGAACGAACAGAAAAGCCTGCTGGTGATCAACGCCCATTCCCGGGGCCACAATTGGCCCTTGCCACACGTTCAGCAAGCGGTGATCGTTCCGCTGACAGAAGGCGAAAATTTGTTTGGTTGGTTAGCGGCTTTCAATCGCGAGGAGCATAGCGAATTTGGCACGTCCGAGGCTAGTTTGCTGTCCTCGGTCGCAGCCATCTTAGGCATTCACGCCGGCAACTTGGAGCTGTATCGGCAGCAAGCGGAGTTTTTGGCTGGCGTAGTGCGGGCGCTAACTTCCGCAATTGATGCTAAAGATCCTTACACATGCGGCCACAGCGATCGGGTAGCGCGCATTGCCATGGAATTGGCAAACGAAATAGGCTGCGGCCACAGGGAATTGGAAACGCTGTATCTCAGTGGATTATTGCACGACATCGGTAAAATTGGCATTGACGACCAAGTGCTGCGCAAACCTGGCAAGTTGACTCAGGGTGAATACGAACACATTAAGCTGCACGCAGAAATCGGTTATCGAATTCTCAAAGACCTTAAGCAGCTCGATCTAGTGCTGCCCGTGGTACGGCACCATCATGAGTCGTGGGATGGCAGTGGCTATCCCATGGGGCTTGCCCAGGAAGAAATTCCACTGTTTGCCCGGATCGTGGCGGTAGCCGATGCGTTCGATGCCATGTCGAGCGATCGACCGTATCGCAAAGGCATGCCGGACGAAAAGCTGGATGCCATTTTGCGCGAAGGCGCCGGCACGCAGTGGGACCCGGAAGTGATCGAAGCCTTCTTCGCCGTACGCGATAAAATCCGGCGAATTGAACACAGCGAATCGAAAACGGCGCCAGTGTCCGAGCTGGCCTTGATGACGTAGTTCTTGCTTTGCGCCGGCTGGCATGTATGTGATAATGCTGCTGTAAAGGCAGTATTGCCGCATTTGCAGGATTCAATTCATGGCCCGCGAAGAGGAAAGTCGCGAAGATTTACTGCGTGAAGCCACCGCATTGGTCGTCCGAGTTGAACTGGCTGCAGAAGGTTTCGACGAACCCATCGTGGCCGGCTTTCGTCGCGACGGGGCCGCTAGTTTTTTCTTCGGTCAGCAAACCGTCTATCAATTCAACGCCGCGGCCGAGCTGCGCCGCGGCTTTCTCGATGGCCAGTTATACAAAGCCGAATGCGGCAGGCTGGTCCAATTAACTCGCCACCGCACGCCGGAAACCGTCGAACTGTTGCGCCACGAACTAAACGAAGCAGAAACGGCGCAATTTCTTGCCGCTGCGCATGATCGATTGCTTAAGTTGGAGCTGAGTCTTTCGACCCATCGATTTCGCGTTGTCGGCCAAGTGCCGCCCCAGGAAGATATCACCGGCCGCGTTCGTGATTGGCTGACCAAGTTGCCGCCAAGGATTCCGCTGGCCAGCTCACCGCGGTTGAGCTGAGGCTGGGTTGGTATCGGACCTCTGGCGGAAAATCCACGGGATGTGGTACTTTGACGCACTCTAACTCCAAGGGACCAAAATGCCGCTTCCAGAATTTCTCGCAGAATTAGATCAACTTGGCGCAAACGGTACGGCGGCGTTTGCACAAGCGGTCGATGCGGCAGCTGTGGAAGCGGCACGAGTGGAGTTTTTGGGCGCCAAAAGCGGCCAGCTGAAAGCGGTGCAAAAAGGCTTGGGCAGCGTGGCCGGTCCAGACAAACCGGCGGCCGGAAAACGCTTCAATGAAGTGAAATTGCAATTGGAAGCGGCGCTAGCGGCGGCCCAGGAACGGCTTGCCTCAGGCACTGCCGCAGCGGCACAAGGTGGCGAGCTGTTCGACCCCACCCTGCCCGGCGGACGAGAATTCGAGAAAGGTCGCCACCCGCTGGTCGTGGGACATCTGCATCCGATAACCCAAACTATCGAGGAACTAAAAGACATTATGGGCCGGCTCGGGTTCACCGTCGCCGAGGGACCGGAAATTGAAGACGAATGGCACAATTTCGAGGCGCTGAACATCCCTGTCTCTCATCCGGCGCGCGACCCGTTGGAGAATTTTTATTTGGCCACAGCCAACGTGGGTAGTACCGGGCCGATGCTCCTCCGCAGCCAAACCAGCACGGTGCAAATTCGCATCATGGAAAAGCAGCCGCCGCCGGTGCGAATTATTTCGCTGGGGCGCGTGTATCGGCCCGACGATGCCGACGCGACGCATTATCCGATGTTTCATCAAATCGAAGGGTTGTTGATCGACCGCCACGCCACGATGGCGGATTTGAAAAGCGTGTTACGTCTATTCGCGGCCAGTTTTCTAGGACACGACGTGCACATTCGCTTCCGGCCTTCGTTCTTCCCGTTCACCGAGCCGAGCGTGGAAGTCGACATGGCTTGGGAAACCGTTGGCGGCAAAACACGTTATGTGGAAATGGGCGGGGCCGGCATGGTCGATCCGCACGTGCTGAAAGCAGTAGGTTACGATCCAGAAGAAGTCACGGGGTTTGCTTTCGGCCTGGGCGTAGAACGTGTCTGCGCACGGCGGCACGGTGTGGCCGATATTCGCGAATTTTATCGCAATGACGTGCGCTTTTTGCGGCAATTCTAAATTCGCCCCGATTCTGGCGATTCGCTCCTTTTGTCAAACAAAAAACTTGGCGAAGCATGTCGCAGCCCCAAGCTTAGAATTTTCAACGTCGATTTTCCACAGGCGGATTGCAAGCCGATGGGGGAGGCTGTTCAATTGGGTTTTACCTGCTTATGATGGAGAAAGAGGGGGTCGGGAAAGCGTTCCCAACCCTCGCTCAAAGTTCAGGACAGGTGATGAGAGAGTCTTCAGGGGCGCAAGGCATTCCTAAGGATTGTGTGACAGCCCGCGTAAAGGGCGTGGAATGCCTGAATTTTTTCAGCCAAATGCAATTTCGTGGCGAGTTGCGTTTGACGGTGAATTCACACGGGAGGATTTCATGAGTGTCAAAGTGTTGGTGGCAGACGATCACGAAGTTGTGCGTCGCGGTTTGGCCAGTTTGTTGAGCGGGACCGATATTAAAATTGTTGCCGAAGCCAAAAGCGGCGATGAGGCGGTCAAGCTTACCAAAAAGCACAAGCCCGATGTGGTTTTGTTGGACATTCGCATGCCCGATTCTGACGGATTGGAAGCGCTGGAGCGCATTCGGCGTGACCGTCCGGAACAACGGGTTGTCATGCTTTCGACTTACGACAACCCCACGTACGTGGCTCGGGCCGTGGCCCAGGGCGCCAGCGATTACGTTTTAAAAGGTTCCAGCAAAAGCGAATTGGTTTCCGCCATCAATTCGGCGGCCGCTGGCCAGCCAGCCACGCGAACCGGTGAATTGCGCCGTGTGCAAGCCACCATGGCAACACGCGAAAGCAGCAACGACGAGGATATTCCTTTAACTCAGCGCGAACTGCAAGTGCTACGGCATATTGCACTCGGGCTAAGCAACAAGGAAATCGGCCGTTCGTTAGGCATTAGCGTGGAAACAGTCAAGGAGCATGTGCAAAACATTCTGCGCAAAATTGCCGTGACCGATCGTACGCAAGCCGCAGTCTGGGCCGTGCGAAAGAGTTTGGTTTAGAAAAATTTAAACTGGCAATACTCCATCCGCGCGTCAAGGGCTATCTTGCGCGCGGATGTGCTTTTTCATATACTTTGCGCAAACTGGCGGTGCTTACGTGCGTGTAAATTTGCGTGGTCGCCAAGCTTTTGTGGCCAAGCAATTCTTGTACGCTGCGAATATCTGCACCACGGTCGAGCAAATGCGTGGCGAAGCTATGCCGCAGCGTGTGCGGGGTGGTGCGACGATCGAGCCCGGAGATTTTCAGATATTTCTCCAACAGCCGGCCCACGCTGCGTGTGGTCAGCCTTCGGCCAAATTTGTTGGTGAATATCGGCCGTCGAGGCTGACGAGTCAAAGTTGAATCGATTTTTCGCACTTTTACCCAGCGAGTAATCGCTTTCTCGGCAAATGATCCCAGTGGCGCCAATCGCTCTTTGCGTCCTTTGCCGCGGACCCGGACCACGCCAGCTGCCGTATCAAGGTCATCATCGTTGACTCCCACGAGTTCGCTTACTCGCAGTCCGGCAGAGTAAAGTGTTTCCAATATCGCGCGATCGCGCAGACCCATTGCTTGATTCGCCGGCGGTGTTTCGAGCAGCCGGGCTAAATCGTCGCTGGACAGAAAATGCGGTAAATCGCGCGGCTTACGCGGATTACGCAGCGGCTTGGCAGGGTTTGTGGTCGCCCAGCCTTCGCGCTGACCGAATCGAAAAAAACTGCGCATGGAAGCCAATCGGCGCGATATGGTTGTCTTCGCGAAATTCGACTCGTGCATGCTTGCCACGTAACCGCGCAAATCGAGCGTGGTGATTGCGGACGGATCAGGCGGCGCGCCGGTTTCGGTCAAATACGCCACCAAGCACTGCATATCTTCGCGGTAACTTTTGATCGTCAGCTCGGAAGCATTTCGCTCCACCCGCAAATACTGCAAGAAACGTTCGATCGCGATTTGCATAAGAGCAGCAGGCGGTAGGCGGCAGACAGTATCCAGTAAGCAGTGCGCTAAGCCGCAAGCGGATCGGAGACAAGGCGGATCGAATACCTGATCGGGTTGCTTACTCTTCGCGATCCACGTCGGTGGGCAAAGGCATTGCAAAGCGGCGCGAATGTTTTTGCGGAGCAGATGCAGCGGCAGCGCTTTGTCGAATTTTCTGGCTGAGCACAGCGGCATCGTACCAAGAGAAACTCAATTCAGGGTTCGAGGCGTAGCGGCCCAAGGTGCGGAGCGCTTCGGCACGACTGGCGTCGTCGAATAGAAAAATGTACCGTTCGTTTCCCTTGACCAGCGCCAATACGTTGATGTCGTGCGACACAGCCCGTTGCTCCCGGTTTCGATTTCTTGGCGTGCTTGCCTCGCAGGCATCCGATCCGTCGGCTGCTTGCTAGCGAGACACGGCCGCCATGGATGTTATCGGTCTCTCTCCCACCGATACACCACCTTGCTTTCGCCGGCGCCGCCCCGGGCGGTCAGCATTTCGGCGATGCTTTTGTAGCAGCAGAAGCGAATGAATTCATCGCTGCGTTGCAAGCTGCCCTGCCAGCCGTCCTTTCGGGCATCATCGCGAGAATAGGAGAAGTTTTCCAAGGCGCTGGTGAAGTCGGCGTCGTTGCCGGTATAGATTCGCGCCTGGCGCAAAACGGGCTCATTGCACGGAATATACGGTGGCCGTTGCGGCGATGGTGGTGGCGGCACAAAACCTCTCGGATCGGGCCAATCGGGCGGAAGTTCAGCTTCCCCGGGGCTATCCATCGCCGAAGCAGTCGTCACTTTGCTATCGACCGAAGTGTTGGAGTTTGCCGTCGTGGCAGTAGCCACAATGCCGCCAGTGCCTGCGACGCCGGTTACCCCGTTGGCGCCAACCGCTGTCGGCGCGTTGGGTCCGCCCGCTACCGCAATGTTCGAGCCATTTTGCTTGCTCTGCTGGCGGGTCACCCCATGCAGATCTTGCTTATTTCTATCAGGCGGCAGCAGCACCGCAGCCGGTGCGGCTGCGACCGCTGGCAAAATTAACGCTTCATGAGATTTATTTGCTTGCGATGGAACAGGCGTTAGATTCGGATCAGGCTGCGGCGTCTGTGTCGCTAGCTGAGCGCGGGCCAACGCCATTTCTGCTTCCAGCTTTAGCGGGGGCGGAATGTATTCTTCTTCTTTCGTGCCCCACGGTAACCCGTAGCCTGGCGGCACTGGATGAAAGCCTGCATTTGCTGCATACCATTCCACCTGCAATCCGCAGTGCGGCGGATAGTAGGGAGAGAAATCGGTCACGGCCCCAATTACCACGGCATCGACACCCAATATTTGGGCCAATTGTCGGGCTTGTTGCGGCCCGTTCAGTTGAATGTTGTTCGCTTGCATTGCCTTCTCAACGACACCCACGGGCACCACTTCAAACCCGGGAATCGATTGCAATGCAGCAAAATAATCGAGCCCGAACTGCCGCCCATCAACCGTTGGCTCGGTGCTCAAATTAAAGAAGGGGGCCACTGCCACCTTGGTGAGCTGGGGAAACGGATTATGAATTTGCGGTTGCTGCACTGCTTGCGGCAAAATTCCGCAGCCGCAAATCAGCACGAGCACGCCAATGGCAATCGCCAAACGAATCATGAGGCAACCGAACGCTGAGTGAAGTCGCCCCCCCTACCCCGGATCGGCACAAAACCGACGATCCGGCTGCGTCCGCGTTATCGGCAAAATCGTTCTGCTTTCTCGAACTTAAAACTTTGTTTCGGGCCGAATTTCCACTGACACGCTATCAAGACAGGTCTGTTAGGTCCGAAAAGCTATAAGGGAAAGTGACTGCGACAACAGAAACGGATACATATTCGGCAGAAAGTTCGGACCGGCCCGGAATCCCCAATCGAACTTTTGCACGTCGTCAGCGAAAGTGCTGGGCCACCTCCCGTTGCAAGTTTCGGTGTGCTAGCACACAATGGCGGTTTAATTGACGTTTTAGCCGCCAACATGCCCAATTTGAGAGCCCCCTAAGGACACACACATGTGGGTTCGCAAGCGGTTAGATATTCGATGGTCTGATTTAGGCAGTGCTCTGCGGGATTGTATCACGACCTGGAATCGGGCAGCAGCAGCTGACGATTTGGAAGATCTATGGTCGGCTGCTGGCGATGCTTTCGCCTGCCTTTCGGTTCGCACGGGCTTTGACCTGTGGCTGAAAGCTTTAGAACTTCCGCCCGGGAGCGAAGTACTTGTTTCGGCAATTACTATTCCCGACATGGTGCGGATTATCGAAGCCCACGGACTCGTGCCCATTCCGGTGGATGTTGATCCGGACGATTTATCTATAGATCGCGAGAGTTTGGAGCGGGCCATTACTTCTCGTACCCGTGCGATCCTCGTCGCGCACTTATTCGGCACGCGGCAGCCGCTGGAGCCGATTTTGGAGTTCGCGCAACTACACAGTTTGTTTGTCGCCGAGGATTGTGCGCAGGCGTTTTCCGGCCGGCATTACACCGGGCATCCTCAGGCCGATGTCAGCATGTTCAGCTTCGGTTCGATCAAAACTGCAACCGCTTTGGGCGGCGCGTTGCTGTGCGTGCGCGATGCGGAAGTATTGGCTCGGATGCAGAAGCTGCAAGCTGGTTATCCAATTCAATCGCGCGGCGGATTTGCCAAACGTGTATTCAAGTACAGCCTGATGAAGTTGATGTCGTACGGCGTTCCGTTTGCCGCTTTGGTGTGGAGCTTGCGTTTAATGAGACGGAATCCGGAACAATTTGTCACCAGCCTGACGCGCGGCTTTCCTGGCCCGAACTTGCTGACGCTCATTCGCCGGCAACCATCGGCGCCGCTGGTAGCGCTAATGCACCGTCGGATTGCCTTCTTCAACCGACGCAGCCTGGCTCGCCGCACGCAACGTGGCCAGCGCTTGTTATCGCTTTTGCCTGCATCGGTTCCCAGCCCAGGATCGCAGTCAAAAACCCACTGTTTTTGGGTGTTTCCCGTGCTGCATGACGATCCGTCCCGGTTAATTCGCCGGCTGTTTAATGCCGGCTTCGATGCTTCTCGTGCGCACAGCTTGTACGTTGTGTCCCCGCCGGCTGATCGTAGCGAACTGCGCGCGATCATGGCCGAGGCAATGCTGCCGTTGATTGTGAATTTGCCCTGCTATGGCGAAATGCCCGATTTCGAATTGCGGCATCTGGCCGAAGAGGTACGCGCCTCGGTCCGCCTACAAACTTGGAAAGCGCCACACGGTCAGACAAAATCGCGGAGCGACGTCACGCCGATTGGCTCACGACTCCAGAATGGTTCGCCGTAGCTTGTGCCGACGGCCCATCCCCAGTAAGCCGCTTGATCGCGAAGACGGTCGATAAATGTGGGCGCTTCTTGTACTCGGCCCGTGATGAACTGACTGGTGTAACATTCGATTGCCGCCCGCTTAGGTTCCCAGTACGGGCTGATGTCGATCACAAAATCGGGGGTTTGGGCCGCGCGCAAATGTACGCACCAATAATAAAATATTCGCGCTGGATGATGCGGCTCGCCCGCCATGTTGGTTTTGGTAAGCTTGGACCAGAAGCGCGCCGCCTCGACCAATTGCGTGGCCGCCACATGATCTGGGTGCGCATCGACCCAATACGGTGCAAATAGCCACTTGGGCTTTGTACGCCGAAACACTTCGGCCAATTTGCGCCGGGCTTCCAAGGTCGCTTCCAAGCTGCGATTAGGCAGGCCCAAATTCTCTCGCCAATCGGGCTTTAAAATTTCGTTAGCGGCAGCGGTTTCACGCGCCCGTAATTCCGGCGTGCCGTACGGCGTCGGCTCGCCGCTGGTTAAATCGAGAATGCCCACACGCAGCCCTTGATCTTTGAACCGCAAAAGCGAACCGCCCATGCCTAACTCGGCGTCATCAGGATGCGGGGCAATCACAAGTAAATCGAGCATAGAAATCCTGGCATGCGTAGTAAAACGTGAGCTATCTTCATCCTTGCTAAAGTGCCTTTTAACCGCAATTCCGCTGACAGAAATGGGCTGGACGAGATTATAGGATTTTGCGACAGTTCCGTCCTTTTCTTCAAGGTGTACTCATTAGGATATTCGTTCACCAACCCTTTTTTCTGTCTTTTCGGAGCGGGACATGTTGTCGGGTGCGGCTGGGCGATTGATTTCTGATCGGCGCTGGCGGCAATGGTTGTACGCCACTGCTGGAATAGCCGCCCTGTGCTTCTCCGGCTGCAGTGGTGTTAATTGGATGGGAGACGGCTTTCACGACGAGTTTGCACACTGGGGCGAAAATGCACGGCCTGCTGGCGAGCCGGGACAGTTAGCCGGCTTAAGTGAACAAGCCCAGGAAGTGGAACGTAACCTAGGCGTGCGCTAAGTTCGTGCTATATTTTGTTCAGTTTGTCTGCTGCTTGTCGGTTAACGGGTCTTCGATTACATTAAAAAATTCTTCCCCGATAGCTCAGCTGGTAGAGCAAGCGGCTGTTAACCGCTGGGTCGTAGGTTCGAGTCCTACTCGGGGAGTCTGGACAGTTGTACAGTTGTGTAACCCAACGCATTGCTCGGTAGTTTCGCAAAATGACGTTCCTTGTTGCTCGTCGTTATATGCCGTTACCGAGCCTTGCTGCGCCGGCGGGTGCGCTGTCGCTGCTCGTCGGAAATGTTCATCGGTCACCTGCAAGTAATGTTTCTTGGCAACCGCCTGTGAATTGCCCAGCCACGCGCAGACTACGTGGATGGGAAATGTTTCGGCGAGTTCAGTTTCCCGGGTGCTGCGCAGATTTTGAAAAATCTTCGGCCAGGTCTTCAACCCGGCCTTGGTGACAATCCTAGCAAACTGAGTTCGCAAATTCGAGTTTGCACCTCGGTGGTGGCGAATTAGGTAACCATCCCCGGCCGGCGCCTCGTCATACACCGCAGCTAGATACGGCCTGAGCTCTGGGAAAATTGGAATCATTCGCTCGCCTCTACCTTCGTGATGCTCTGTCTTCGGGCTAGGAACCCTCAAGCGGCCATTGGCAAGGTCTACATCGCTCAATCGCAACGCCAGGTGTTCAGAAGGGCAGCGAAGGCCACCGTAGCGGCTCAGCGCAAATAGTAGCTTCCATTCGGGGTTCGGGCAGGCCGCTAGGATTTTCTCCGCGTCGTCACTGCTGAGAAAGTATTCCCGAGCCTTGTTGGCCTTCACGTTGATGGCCTTCATTTCACCAAATGGGTTGTTGAGAATAATCCGCTGTTTGGCAGCCGCTTTAAAAAACTGTCGGGCACGCCCACACAGTCGCCGAACCGTGTTTTCGGCGAGCCGTTTTCGCATGGTCAGACGGAAAACCTCTGCGTCTCCCTCTGTCACGTCGGCCAAGGGACGTTCGGCCCCAAAATAGCCCACAAGGTCGCGACGGGCACGCTGCAGGTGCAATCTGGTGTTCGGCTTCACATCGATCCGTAATACAATGTAGGCATCAATGAATGGTCCTAGCCGGGTTTTTTCGATAGCGGTTCGGGCAGGAAATAATCCTTTGGCCGCCAGCTTGGCATGCAACGTGTCGTCCATGTTCCTGATCCAGTTGTAAACCTCATCGTCATGGCGCCGTTGAGCCCGCTTATCGTCGATAATAGCTTGGATTTTGGCTTGCAGCGCCTGAGCGGCCGCCATGCTGATCGAGCCAAGATACACCATCTGGCGCTTTTGCCCGGGCAGTGCAAAGAAAATGCGGCGGATCATCGTTCCGCTTTCTGTGGAGATTCCGGTTTTCGACATTTGGTCACCTTTCTAATTCTTCTTTTGTAAGTTTTGCAAGTTCAGCGATTAGGGAGTCCGCTTCGGTAATCAAAAACTCCTGCTCCCGTTCCAAATCAACGTGGTCAAAAAACCGTTGCTCGAATCGCTGTTCCAAGCGCTTCAATTTCTCCAGCTTTTCCGGGCTCGACGGCTCACCACGTGCAGCCTCTGCTAAGGCATCTAAATCAATCATGCGTTGTTCGAGCAGTTTTTCTTTGCGCTCTGCTTCTAAAAAACGTTGTTCAAATTCGAGT
Organism: Pirellulales bacterium; assembly: GCA_035656635.1. Lineage (NCBI taxonomy): Bacteria > Pseudomonadati > Planctomycetota > Planctomycetia > Pirellulales > Pirellulales bacterium. The sequence continues at coordinate 13,439 of DASRSD010000084.1, read as the reverse complement.
CTATCAATCATGTGATTCAGCAGCCTTTCGGTTTAGTATTTGCTCGTTGGTCCATTGCTCACCTCGAATTGTGTTGGTTTGAAAAACCCCGCCGCCACGGGCACGGCGGGGCCAGCTTGCGTCGCGCTTATTTCGCTCCGGTTTCCTCCGCTTCGCCGGCATACGCTGGCTTGGGAACTTTCAAGCAGAATCCGTTCAGCTCAGCCCACAGGGCCATTGATTTAAGCAGCTCCTCGGCGTCCTCTTTGGTGCAATATGGCTCCCGGCTGCGAGGGTCTATTTCATCTTTGTGATGCGCGATTGACTTTTCGGCCGCGGCCACGCGGAAGGCATTCGAAATACTCATCGGGCTGCCCTCCGTTTACGCGGTGAAGCTTTCGAGTAATACTCCTTCTCTTCCATTAGCTCTGCTTTCCGTTCCAACAGATCCTCAATCTGCCGGCGAATTGCGCGCAGCTCTTTTCCCTTGGCTAGAAGCCCAACCGGATCGTAAATGCGAATGCTCATCATCGTGCACCGCCTTCCGCGCTCCAGTCAAACAGACGGCGAAGCAGTTCTTGGCACAGATCCCTACGCCTATTTTTAAGCGCGTACCACAGGTATTGCCTCGGCAATCCAAGAGCGCGTTCAATCGATCTTGGGCCAACATTTAATTGTTTGAGGTAGCCGATTACCACTCGAAGCTGATCAATCTGAAATTCGCCAGTTGTAAATGCAGTTTTGACGGCCGGCGATAACGGCACTTTTCCGAGAGTGATCTCCAAATGCTGCCATTTCACAACCACTTCGGGACAGCCGAACAAACCGCGCAGTCGATTTGCTGCATGAAATGGGACTGCCTTTCTCCCGCAAAGCATTTCCCTCAGGAACTTGTGCCGGTAGCCCCACCAGGTCGCTAAGGTTGATTGCAGCACAAAGGCGGTTACCAGTACGTTGCTAAGCTGGCTATTTCTGGTCAATCCAATCATCATTTCGCACTCGTTCTCAGTCAGGCTGCTCCAGCGGCGGGTTAGGATGTTTGAAATTGCTTCTGTGATGGCGTCGTAACAAAGGCTGGCCGCGATGATTGTCGTTTTGACGGCGTGTCTGCCTTCCGGATCGTTTTCGGGAGTGACTAATTCCATCGGGCCATGACTATCGCTTATTCGTGGTTGCCGCTAGGATCGATGGGGCCACGTGAACGCTCGCGGATCGGACGGGTGTTTTCGATAATCTGCTCCAATAGGCGTTCCAGCCGGTCAAGCCCTCGAAGTTCCGTAGCTTCCCCCGACGTTGCGCGGCCGTCAGTTATAGCGGCGCGGAGCGTGCCGCGTTTTCTGTTCACAAGGTTCAGATAGGACTGATTGACATTACCACCGCCGCCTACGTGGAAGAAATCCATCAGGCCCGCGCCGGTTTCGATCAAATCGTTCCGTGTGCGCGCCAGCCAGGATTGCTTGTTGTGGATTTCCAGCCCGGCGTCGCGAACGCGAGCCCACGCGGCGGGTTCTGTGTTTTCAGCAAAGGAAGCTTCAGTTACCTGATCAACTGATCGCCCCATTGCGGCCGTTTGCTGCACTGCTGGCGCATCGAGCCGGCCGATAAAGGATTGAACGTCCTCCGGCCTCATCGCGTTTAGCTGGGCCAGATTCGAGCGATTGAGACCTGTAAGCTGGCTCGATGGGTTTAACAGGTCCGCTGCTGCGCCGGCGGTCTGTTCGGAAAAGTGAGCCGTCCCCAAAAACTTCGCAGCCTGGTCGGGATGATTGCGGATGAATTCCAGCCGCTCTTCTACTGATCCCAGGCCAGTGCCTTTCACCCGCCGCGTGACGCGCCCCTTGTCGTCAGTAATCGCAGTATCATGTGATGGCAAGAACTCGGCGAGCTTGGAACTCATCTCGATCGAGAGCTGGTCGGCTTTTTGCTGGCCCCTAAAACCGGCAAATCGCGGATCGCTACTGATTGCATCTGCTACGGCAGCCGAATCGCTGAACGAACCGCCGTCTTTTTTCATCTGCAGTATTGTGGGGATCAGTTTCTCTGCCGCGGCATCGAAGCCAACATTACTTTGCTTGCCAATGAGCTGCAGATAGGCCGCAGTGCCCATCGTGGTTAGCTTAGGGTTGTCCTCCATAAGTTGCCCCATGCCGCTGATGGCGCCGCTGAACGCGCCCGGCGATTCAGGAGCAAGCTGCGCAGCCATTCCGGCAATGTTGCCAACCTGGTCAGTGTTCAAGCGGCTGTGGTAAGGCCTCCCATGGATCTGGAAGAATGCAGACTTGCTCACTAGCGGGGCGAATGGCGAGTCAACATTGTTCATTTCAACCCGCAATTTAAATTCGATTTGGCATGACATACAGCGGGCGCGGCCGGAGCCGAACCAAGTGCCACTCGTAGGATGCTGCAAGACTTCAATGGCATTACAGCCGCAATTGGGGCAAAGCGTTTCGGAGTAATCGAATTCGTCGTCATCGTCATCATCAGGTTCGTTTCTGCGGGCCATCACTTAAACCGTTTTCCAAAAATGGTGACCGGCGGATGCAATCGCCGGTCACCAGCACGATTTCGCAGCAACCCGACAGCCGCGAATCGAAAGAACGCTCGTTAACCACCAGTCCCAAAGTAAAGCGGCCGGCCGTCGACCGGAGTCACCCCACAATCAAAAAACAGGTCAACGCCAATGCCCCACTCACCATCTTTCAGCAGGTAGGTTCGCATGGTCGGGCGAGAATTGCCGCCGAGATAATTCACAATAATCGAAGGACACGCAATCGACGGGGCCGCCAGCATCCAATATTCATCGTTGCCGGTAAGCATTCAGGGCACATTTCGAGGTGACTGACATTAAACCCTTGCGGTGGGCTGGCGCTCACCCACCGATCACCACGTCTTACCTTATTGCAGTACTGGCACACGCGAACAATTCGAAGATTTTCTTCCGCATCATAATTCGCATCGTCGCCACAAAGACTATCGTCTGTGAGAAAGGCATAGCGAGCGATTCGATTGATAAAAAGCCTTCCAAACACAGTTCGAACGGACCCAATACCTCGCTTTTGTGCCATGACCTTGAAAATGCGATCGGCCGCAACGCCTTGGCGGCCGCCTTCCCACAAATCGCCAAGGTGGCACTGATCCACGATCGTCAACAACTCTTCGGTCTCGTCGTCATTCAGAGCCTTTGACGCCTTTTGTTGGTCGGTCGCGTACGCAACGATGTCGCGAGCGCAATAAGTTCCGTTATCGTTGCGGGGAACGTCGGAGCGGTCGCGCAATTCCCTCGCAGAAATATCCAGCATCCAAGCGGCCTGGGACTGAGAGAGAGTTTTGAGTGGATCAATTTTTGTTTTCATGTCGGGGATCTTTCATCGTTAGGGGAGGGGGGACTGTGTACGGGCCAAAATCAAACCTGCACGCGTGCAAAAGTAGGGCACTCACCCTGGCGGTAGCCTTCGCGTGCCAAAGTGGCAGGAAGGACCCTGACATTTTTGGCAGTTCACCATCCAAAATTTGCTGGCGTTGAGTCACGCTGCTTCCTCGGCTGCTTTCTGAGCTTGCACATATCGATCGGGAACCCCTTTGAGGATTTGGAGCCAGTTTGCTCCAGCATCGTTGCAGCGCGGCTTCATCTTGGCGTTGTACGCCCTGAATGGGTTGCTCTTATTTTTTGTGTAGGCAATCGCATCAGTGTGCCAATCGGCTGGGATGATCCCTGCCTCTGCTAGAGCCACCGCCTTTACCAACAGTGAACGATCATTGGGCTGGAGCTTTCCGCCGTTCGGGCGCCAGCGTCGATATAGGACATCGCATTTCAAAAGTACTACCTTCCAGTCGAGCGTGTTCCAAGCGTACTCGGCGGACCGCGATGCCCAGTCTGCTGCTGCAGGCTTTTCTGAAAACGCGCCAGCGTCGGCGTTACCAGCGCCGGCGCCGGCGCTAGTAAGTTCCCTTTCCCGTTCCCATTCCCGTTCCCATTCCGCTTTGGAAAGATCGTGGCGCGTGGCCGACGCGTCAGGCACGTGTTGCTGTCGCGTTGAATTGCTGGACAGGTGCGCTGCAGATGGCGGCTCGGGAAGAGTGCTACTAGATTCTCTATTGTTGATCACCTGATGGCGCAGAAAGCCTGGCACCCATCCAAACTGCTTGCCATTGCACTCGTACCGCTCAACAAAGCCACGCGTGGTCAACGCGTCAAGCACGCGTGCGAAGTCTATATTGTCATATGGGAGCACCTGCGTCCCCAACGGAAGAGGGCGCCATTCAAAACGGCCTTCCCTGTCGCAGTGACAAAGTAACCCGATGAATGCCAGCCGGAGCGGCAGCGCTGATTCGCGTTCGGCAGCGAAGAGTTGCTCGTGTAGAAACAATTCCGGTTTGACTGTCCGAATCCGTGGACGGTTCATTTTGCACGTTCCTGCCCGATCGTGGCCGGCGTGCTTGAGAAATCGAAAATTGCTGTTAGAATGCTCATGTTGATTTTCGAACCCGATTCCGCAAACTTGGCAGTGCCGCGGGATCGGGTTTTTCGTTGGTTAGGCGCTTATCGTTTCCTCTTTTAACGGCGATTTTTCCCGCAACTGTTGAAGCCATCGCTCCACGTCTGCTCGGAGATAACGCAGCGCGGCTCCAATATGGATCGAAACCAGCGTCCCGCGTGGCGCGGTGTAGTTGTAAAGTGTCTTACGCGAAACACCTACCAAAACGCACACTTCATCGGGAGTCAGGGCTAATTTTTCCTCTGCCATGATGGTCTTTCCTTTAATTCTCAAAAACGAAAAAAAGCCCGGCGCTGCTTGCGACTTGTGTCGCGGGCAACACCGGGCTTTGTGCTCGGGGGTGGCGCCTTAAAATGGCGACTTTGAATTTTTCTGCAGCCGATGGGCTAATTCATTGATGGAACCCTGTTAATTTCAATAATGCGGAGCGAGTTTTGCGTTCCTGTAATTTTCTCAACTCGCAATGCTGCTCCGTTGAGACTCTCAACACCAATGATTGCGCCACGGGAACGATACATACCTAAAAATGTGAATCTGTGCGGCCCTTCTCCGTAAACTTTCGTGCCAGGTTTAACTTTAATCTTCAACACCGCGATTCCTTTCACGTGTATGCGTCGATGAACCGCAAACTAGAATAATGCGCTTTTCACTGCTGTCAATCCGAATATCAAAACTTTTTCGGAAAATCAACCGGCGCGCTAGCGCCGGATTTTAATTTAGCATTTCGGACCCACCCCAATGAGCGCCAATAGCTCTTGCCGCTGCCCTGCTGTCAGCGTTTGCCATCGGCTTCTTAAAGCGTCTGAAATATGGTCAAAGCTTTGTTCTGCGCCGGCCGGTGCGCAGTCGTTTTTCGAAGCTGAACCCTGTATAGCGGAATCTTGAGATAGTTCAGCTCCTACTCGGAGCTTACCGGTCTGTCGAACGCGATCAAGCGCAAGGGCAAGAGGCTGGTCAAGTACCTGCCGGTTATTCTCATCATTGCGCGCCTGAACGATCAACCCGATTTTTCTGTTCATTAAATAAATAATTCTGCAGCCGGGGTTTTAAGCAGTTTTTGAACACACGCTGTGTTCGGAAGCGGTTCTGCGTTGCGACGCCTGATCGTCGATCTTGATCTACTTCTCTTAACCGATAGTTGGCTGATATGCGATATTTCCGATCAAAGATAATATTCGTTTAAAATCGACTTGTCGAAAGCTCACCGATCCATTATGATTTTTTACGGCAAGGAGGGTGTGCTTGTGGCGAAGCGGTTCTTATTCTAGAGCCAACACGCGGTGAGCCGACCTTAGTATTCGGTCAGGCATCTGGCTACGGTTCCAATCACCGTATTGCTTGTAAATGTCCCGCGTAAAGAATCTGGCGCTAGTGAAGTTCTGTTGGAGCGCGCTTTTTGCGTCCGCCGTGTTGCTATGCGCTGCACCTAGCAGGGCCGCGATGGAAATCGAGGGATTGCAAAACGGTCTGACTTCGGCGATTGACTACGACCGCTTCGATAACGCTTCCGCTTTTATAGGAAACCCAGGTAATTGGCCGGCTGGCGCTCCGCCGGTCAATAATCCTTATCCTTGGACAGGAGTTGGCCGGGGCATAAACGGCGCTTGGGGCACCATGATTTCTCCCAGCTACATCGTCAGCGCCGATCATTTTGCCCCCAGCGGCACTGTGCGGTTTTATTATACGAACAATCCCAACGGTCCGTACGAAGACCGCACGATCGTAGCTTCCGAGTGGTTAGAAACCGCCGTGCCCGGCGACAGTAGTGATGTCTGGATCGCCAAACTCAATCAGCCGGTGAGCAGCAACGTTGCAATCTATCCTTTACTATCTCTTCCGAAATCTAGCGACTATTCCGGCTTAGGAATCGCAACATTCGGCTTGTCGGACGTTCCCAGCGGTGTCGATCCAGTCGCAGGCAACAGCACTTCGGTACGGTTGGGTCGCAATACGATTAACTGGGCAAGCACGACGGCGTATTCATCCGGAACAACGTTGTCCGACGGACCGTACGTGATGAACTATACGTACCAGAATCCAGGCGTGGGTGCCGACGAATCGTACCAAATCGCCGGCGATTCTGGCGCCCCCACGTTTTTTGAGTATGCAGGCTCTAAACCCGCGTTGTTGGGGGTTCATTGGTTCACCGATGTAAACTCGATGGGCATTCCGTACTCGGCTGATTCATTTTTACCTCCATACGCGAGCGACATCCAAACTGCAATGAATCAACTCGCCTCGCAAACTGGCACCGCGCCGGAGAGCGTGACTACGGTATCTCCGTTGATGGGCGATTTCAATCTCGATGGCAAAGTGAATCTCGCCGATTTAGCGGCCATGATGAATGCGGTCACCCATCTCAGCAGCTATAAAACGCTGCATGGCATGAATACCGCGTACTTGGATTACATTGGCGATATCAATCACGACGGCGCCGTCAACAACGAAGATTTGCAAGCGCTTTTGAATTGGTTCAAATCAGGCGGCGGCACATCATTAGGTGCGGTGCCAGAGCCCAACACGTTGGTGCTTTTCGCCATGGGAGCCGGGATGCTGGTGATCGTATTGCGGCGACGAAACCTCGGCGGCATTACGACATAGTCGCGGAAGGCTGATTGCTGTTGCACGACCGACAAACGTGCATTTCACACGCCGGCGCGACACTCCGCAGTAGGCAGACTGCAGCCATCTTTGTTGCGGCACGCCAGAGGATCCAAATCAGCAACCACGTCCGCATTAGGCCGGTTGTCTAAATCTGGAGAACGAATTACTCTCTTTGGTAATTCAACAAATGGGAAAGTGCTGTGGAAATGCCACAAGCAGCACCCCGGCGAAGAGATTATGGTTATTACAATGAGAAACGCCGTTTTGCGCATGAAAGCCCTCGAATAGAGGCGGGGATGGTAACCGGACTAGCCAAATGTGTAAATGGCAACTCGCAGCCACTTGTGTCGCAAATTCTCAAACCAGTATTGGCAATTTCAGCAACCATTGAGTGCGGATACTCATCATGAATTCAATTTATGGCACTATTTGTTTGGTCGTTTCGGTCTTATGCATCACGCATTTAGCCGTCGCCGAGGATGCAGACGCCAAATTAGAAAACTTTTTCAAACAGTATTTGACCGAGCGGTTTCAAATGCAGCCGCTGGAAGCGACCGATTTAGGAGATCACCGCTTTGATAATTTATTGGACGATGTGTCGAAGACGGCACGCGACCGCTGGCTGACCCATACCCGTCAGACCCTAGACGAATTGCCCAGGCAGATTGATTACAGCGCCTTGTCGCGCAATGGGCAGATCGATTTCGATATCTTCAAGCATCATTTGGAAGCCAGCCAATGGCGTGCTGAGAATCGACATCCATTTGAGGAAGACCCGCGAACCTATGTCGCTTACCTCAATGACAGCATATACCAATTGCTCACGCGATCCACGCAGCCCAAAGAAACCAACATTACTAATTGCCTGGCGCGAATGGAACAAATTCCGAAGGTCATCGCTGCTGCAAAGGAAAACTTAACGCATCCTCCCCAGGCGATATTAGAAACCGCCATCAAACAGAATCGCGGCACGATTGCCTTTTACGAAACCGATATTTTTGCTCTGGCTGGCCAAACCGCGCAGTTACAGGCTCTGAAAAAGTCGGCCTCCAATCTAGTGACGCTGTTGAAGGATTACCAGGCGTTTTTGGAAGGCGATTTAATGTCCCGGGCTACCGGCGAGTGGCGTCTGGGCAAAGAAAAGTTTTCCCGGCAATTGGAGTTGGAACTGGACGCTGGCATGACCGACAACCAGGTGTTCAGCGATGCACAGGCGGAATTCGATCGAGTGCGGCGCGACATGTATGTGGTGTCTCGTCAGCTTTGGAGTCAGTATTATCCCAAGCAAGCTCTGCCTCCGGACGATGCCCAAGGCTGCCTGGCGACCATCCGTTTGGTCAACAATGCCGTCAGCAAAGAACACGGCAAGCCGGAGGAACTGGTGCAGGATGCGCGCAATGCGGTCGAAAACATCAAGACTTTTATCCGCGAGAACAACATTCTCCACTTGCCTGAACCCGATCGTTGTCAGGTAATCGAAATGCCGGCGTTCCGCCGCGGCAACTCGCTAGCATATCTCGATTCGGCTGCGCCTTTGGATCCGTTGGCGGGTAGTTTTTACGCCATTAGTCCGCCCGATTGGGATTGGGACACCCACCGCGTGGAAACGTTTTTGCAGGAATACAATCCGTTTATGCTGCAAATTCTGACGATTCACGAAGGCTACCCAGGCCACTATGTGCAATTGGAATATGCCCATCGCACGCCATCGCTGATTCGCCGGGTGTTGCAATCGGGCGTGTATGTGGAAGGCTGGGCCGTGTACACGGAGCAAATGATGCTCGATCAAGGTTACGGCAACCGCGATTTGCGCTTGCGGCTAATGCAGTTGAAGTTTTATCTGCGCGCCGTGGCTAATGCCATTATCGCACACAACATGCACTGCACTGACATTGCCGATGAAGATGTGGTGAAATTCTTAATGGACGATGCATTTCAATCGGAAGCCGAAGCGCGAGCGAAAATCGTTCGGGTTAAGCAAAGCTCCACGCAACTTAGCACGTATTTCGTCGGTCGCACCGCCATGTATCGCTTGCGCCAACAACTGGAACGCGAATTGGGCGAGAAGTTCGATTTAGCCCGCTATCATGAAGCGGTAATTTCGACCGGTTCCGTGCCTGTGAAATATCTGCGCGAGCTGGTCCGAGCGCAGTTATTGCAATCGCATTAGTCCGCTTTAGGGCTGCTGCGCGGACGGCCAAAAAAAGGCTTGTGAATTAACTCATGCGAGCGGGTTTTTCGCCGATTGGCAGCAGGCCGGTTTTTTACCTTTCGTGGTAGGGCAAATCGCAAAAAATGCCGGCTGAAATTGCCTCCCTAGGCCTCGTCCCCTACCGGCTTGCAATTGAAAGTGAGGTGGTTAAAATCGCAGGAGGTTCCTGCAGTAGCGGGCTTCTTGCCGGTGTCAATTTGCTCGCCATGGCCGGGGGAGACGGTTCCGACCGTGAGGCATTTTTCCGGGAGCCTTTTTTCTGGATGGTGCGTATGGATGGAAGTGCAGACAACGAAGCTTGCTTCGGTTGTCCGTGCACGTCCGCTGGACAAGGATGGCGTCGTTGGTTTGCCATTGTTGTTACGCAATCTTGCCACGCAGCATGGTCACGTCGTTCCCTACTCTAATTGTTCAACCTGTTGTCACGAGGAAGGAAATTGAGTTATGCGTGTTTCTTTTGTCGGGATATTAAGCGTGGTTACCTTAGCCGCCGGCACCGCCATGGCCGTGGCCGAATCGCGCCAAACCGTGCCATTCAACAAAGAATGGAAATTCCAGTTGGGCGATCCTGCTGATGCCAGCAAGCCTGACTTCAGCGACTCCTCGTGGAAGGTTGTGACAGTGCCGCACGATTACTCGATCGAAGGCCCACCCGGAAAGGATCCCAGCAAAATGGAAGGGCCGTTCGATCCGAATTCGCCCGGTAGTTCTCACTACGACAATCGGCAGCAGAAAGTGGTTCAAGACGGGGGAGGTGGTTATCTCAACGCCGGGATTGGCTGGTATCGCAAAACGTTCACTCCGCCGGCCTCGGTCAAGGGAAATCGCGTGTCCATTGTGTTCGATGGCGTGTATATGAATTCCGACGTTTACTTGAACGGCAAATTGCTGGGAAACCATCCCTATGGGTACACGCCGTTTCAGTACGACATTACCGACGATCTGAAATTCGATGCCCCCAACACACTGGCCGTGCGCTGCAACGTGGAGCAACCGTGCTCGCGGTGGTATTCTGGAGCGGGCATTTTCCGCCCAGTGTATTTGGTGATTACCGATCCAGTGCATATTGCACCCTGGGGCACCTATATCGTTTCAGAAAAGGCCGGGGCGGATTCCAAAGATTTTACCGTCACAATAAAGACGACGGTCCGCAACGACTCCAATACAGAAAAGAAATGCAAAGTCTCTGCCAAGATTTTTGATTTGGGCGTTCGCAAGCCCGATCAGGAAAGCCGCGATTTCAACGCCCAGCCTTCGACCGAAGCGGTGGCACAAGCCACTTCGGAGGAGCAAAGCGTTCCCGCGCACAGCGAAGCCACACTGACGGCCAAGTGCAATGTGGCCAGTCCGCATTTATGGTCGGTCGATGCGCCGCATTTGTACCGTGCAGCGACCACGGTGTGGCAAGGCGACCAGGCGGTAGATTCCGTTACGGATCGCATTGGTTTCCGCACCATTGAGTTCACTGCGGAAAACGGTTTTCTGCTCAACGGCAAGCGGCTGCAAATTCAAGGCACCTGCAATCACCACGATTTAGGTGCGTTGGGTTCGGCCTTCAACACTCGGGCCATGGAGCGGGAATTGCAAATTTTGAAAGACATGGGCGACAACGCCCTGCGCACCTCGCACAACCCACCGGCCAAGGAATTTCTCGATCTGGCTGACGAGTTAGGCTTTGTAGTTATGGATGAAGCGTTCGACGAATGGAAGCACTCAAAAACCCACAATGGTTACGGTCGGTTTTTCGATAAGTGGTCGGAGCCCGATCTGGTGGCCATGATTCACCGCGATCAAAACCATCCCAGCATCGTGATGTGGTCGATCGGGAACGAAATTCCCGAACAGAGCGCTAGCAACGGCGGCGAAATGGCTAAGCGGCTCTCCGACATTGCCCACCGCGAAGACCCCACTCGGCCCACGGTTTCGGCCTGCAACCAGCCCAATCCGGCGGTCCGCACCGGCTTTGCCGACGCGCTGGATGTAATGGGCATCAACTACAACATCAACAATTACGATATTGACCACAAAAATGGCCGCAAGCTGATTGCTTCCGAAACCGCCTCGGCTCTTTCGACCCGCGGCGAGTACGGACTGTATTTGGGGGACGATGGCGAGGTGAAAATTAAGATTCGTCCAACCGATCAATGTACTTCGTACGACAAGGATCGGCCGCCCTGGGGACACACGGCTGAAACCAGTTTGCTGGCACTCAAGAATCATCCATGGATGGCCGGCGAGTTTGTGTGGACCGGGTTCGATTACATTGGCGAGCCCACGCCTTATCCGTGGCCAGCCCGGTCGAGTTACTTCGGCATTGTCGATTTAGCGGGCTTCCCCAAAGATCGCTACTACATTTATCAGGCCGCTTGGTCCGACAAGCCGATGGTGCATTTGCTGCCGCATTGGAATTGGGAGCAATTTGCCGGAAAAGAGATTCCGGTTTGGGCGTTTACCAACGGCGATTCGGTAGAGCTGTTCCTCAACGGTAAGTCGTTAGGCACAAAGGAAGCGAAAGATTTGGTTCAAACTCATTTTGAATGGAAAGTTCCGTTTGAACCGGGCACATTGAAGGCCGTGTCGAAAAAAGACGGCAAGGAATGGGCCACCGACACAGTCACCACCGCCGGCAAGCCAGCCAAGCTGGAACTGAAAGCCGACCGTTCGACCATTCACGCCGACAGTGACGACTTGAGCTTTGTAACGGCGCGGGTGCTGGACAAAGATGGCCACGTTTGTCCCGACGCCGACAATGCCATTACGTTCAAGCTCGAAGGGCCGGCCACCCTTGCCGGATTGGAAAATGGCGATCCCATCAATCATGAGCAGTTTCAAGGCGTCAATTCCCGCAAGGCGTTCCATGGCCTGGCTCTGGCGATTTTGCGTGCCCAAGAGGGCGCCGGCACAGCCAAGCTGATTGCCACCGCCGATGGCTTGGAACCTGGCTCCGTGACACTCACGCTAAAGCCAGAAGCGGGTAAATGACGGAGTTCGGCAGGATGCCACGTCCCGCAATCACCGAAAAACTTGCCCTTAAACGGCTGGTTGTGTAAACTAATTGGCGAATCCCCTTTAGCAGGTGGGCCGCACCCACGGCAGCGCTAATCGTCTTGGCGCTTACCGGGGCGAAAGAACGAATGGGGAGAACGCTGTGAAGGGCCACACTTCCACACACACTCTGCGCCCAGCCAACTACGTCCAGCGACGATCGTCGTGGGGTGGCCGGCTAGTACTACTTCGTTCGCTCGCCGCAATCTATGCGCTCGGCACAGCAATGTGTGCTGGGTTGCTTGCGCCGCGCATTTCTTGGGCCGATGAACCCGTAGCCGATGCTCAAGTTCAAGGCGGTCCGGAGGCACAAGCTAACGACACCCCCAAGGGAGACAAAAACAAAAACCGCCCCGAGAAGCAAGGCGACGCGGCCAAACCAGACGAGAACAAAAACCCTGATGACAAATCGGCCGGCGATGAAAAAGACAAATCAAAAGATAAAAAATCTGACGAATCCCAACCGGTGAAGCGCCCGGACAAGCCGACGAAAGATCCCGACCCGTCAGAGCTCAAATCTTTGCCGGATTCGCAGGGCATGGTTTCTTTCAGCTTTCGCGGCCAGCCGTGGCAAGCGGTTTTGGAATGGCTGGCAGATATTTCACACATGAGCCTCGATTGGCAAGAGGTTCCCAGTGGATACCTCGATCTGGCCACCCGCCGCAAATACACAGTCGACGAAGCTCGCGATTTAATCAATTCGATATTATTGTCCAAGGGCTATACGCTTTTGCGCAACGGCGAAGTGCTCATCGTTGCGAATTTAAAGCACCTGGATGTCAGCCTTGTGCCCGTGGTATTGCCATCGGAACTCGATAAGCGCGGCACATTTGAATTAGTGCGCACCTTCTTCAATTTAGATCGCCTGCAGGCCGAGCCGCTGGTCGAAGAATTAAAACCGCTGCTCAGCCCCGTGGGAAAAGAACACATTAGCGCGCTGAAGACCACCAATCGCTTGGACGTTGTTGATACCGCTGGCACGCTGCGGCGCGTCCGCGAAGTTGTCGGCGCTGAACAAGGCGAAAGCGGCAAAGAACACCAGCTTAGGGAATTTCCGTTGCACAACGCCCGGGCTGATGACGTGCTGGTCACGCTGAAACAAT
>DASRSD010000083.1 GCA_035656635.1 Pirellulales bacterium | reverse complement strand
TGCCGTGTTGGTTGACGTCCTCACAACTCGAATCCGACGCCCTCGCAAGAAAGATGTTACGATAGTCAGGAAGGTTCGTACAGGCAACCGGAAAATTAGGCAAAAGCTGGTGGCACAATCGCGGTCATGACTGAATTCTTGCGAAAGGCCTGGTACCTCACCGGTCCGACGGCGGCAGGTAAAACAGCCGTCGGGCTGAAGTTGGCGCAACTAATCAACGCCGAGATTATCTCATTGGATTCCATGGCGTTATACCATGGCATGGATATCGGTACTGCTAAGCCCTCTCTGGAGGAACGCCGGGCTGTGCCGCATCATTTGATTGATGTTATCGAACCGGTCCATGAATTCAGTGTTGCCCAATATCTGGCCGCGGCGGAGAAAGTCGCAAACGAGATTACGGCACGAGGAAAAAAGATATTATTCGTTGGTGGCACGGCCTTATATTTGAAAGCGCTGTTGCGGGGGTTGTTCAGCGGTCCATCCGCCGATTGGAAACTGCGACAGGAATTGGACGAAGTGGCGCAAGTTGACGGGTCCGAGGCGCTACATCGCCGATTGCAGCAAGTTGATTCGACGGCGGCAGCAAAACTGCATCCGAACGATGTGCGCCGGATCATTCGCGCACTGGAAGTACATTCCACAACCGGCCAGCCGATCAGCAAGATGCAGAATCAGTTTGATCTAGGTCGGCCGGCCGATGAGTGCCGTGTGTTCGTGCTCGATTGGTCGCGCGAACAGCTGGAACAGCGAATTAGACAACGAGTTGATGCCATGTTCGCTGCTGGTTTGGTTGACGAAGTGCAACGGCTACTCGTACGTGAAAGGATGGAAGATAGAAACCCGCACATTAATCTACGAACCAAAGCACTTAGCCGCACGGCGGGTCAGGCGGTCGGCTACAAGGAGGTGCTCGAGTTCCTCAACGGCGACCGAGATCTGCCCGCGACCATTGAACTAGTCAAACTTCGCACGCGCCAATTTGCCAAGCGGCAGCTCACTTGGTTCCGCAGCCTCAGCGAATGCCGTTGGATTGAAGTGGGAGAAAACTTTCAACCCGAAGAAATCGCACGGAGAATTGCGGCGATTGGTTTGGCTTAGACGCAATGCCGAGCAGTTCCATTCTTTTGCAAACGAACCTTTCGCTAAACGGCCCGTCGATTTAGAATAGCCCCTTCGATTTCCATCCGTTTTTTCAAGGATCATGTCTTGTATCGTACCCACACTTGCGGCGAACTTCGGGCCAGCCACGTCGGCCAAACGGTCACACTTTGCGGCTGGGTAGACACCTATCGCGACCATCAAGGAGTGCTGTTCATCGATTTGCGCGATCGTTACGGCAAGGCGCAAGCAGTTGTGTCGCCCGAGAGCGGAGCCGAAAACTTGGAGCTCGCCAAAACCATCCGTTGCGAATGGGTGTTGATGGTCACCGGTCGTGTGGCCCGACGGCCGGAAGGGGCGGCCAATCCCAAATTGGCGACTGGTGAAATCGAAGTGCGAGTGGAAAAAGTGGTTGCTCTCAACCGTTCCGCCACGCCGCCGTTTTTACCCACAGCGCAAGATTTGCCCGGGGAAGATCTGCGGTTGAAATATCGCTTTCTCGATTTGCGGCGGCCAGAAGCGCAACGCATTTTGGAATTGCGGCACCGCATGATCAAAGGCATGCGCGATTACTTCGACGAGCATGGTTTTCTGGATGTAGAAACGCCGGTACTGGGCCGCAGCACGCCGGAAGGGGCCCGCGATTATTTGGTGCCCAGCCGCATTCAGCACGGCGCCTTTTATGCCCTGCCCCAATCGCCGCAGTTGTACAAGCAAATTTTGATGGTGGCCGGCTACGATCGTTACGTGCAGGTGGCCCGGTGTTTTCGTGATGAAGATTTGCGAGCCGATCGGCAACCGGAATTCACGCAGCTCGATATGGAAATGTCGTTCGTGCAAGCCGACGATGTGATCGGCATTATCGACGGCTTGGTCGCGAAACTGGCTAAGGAAATCCTTGGGCTGGACGTGAAGCTCCCATTGTCGCGGATGACCTACGACGAAGCCATGGAACGGTTCGGCCATGATGCCCCCGACTTGCGCTTCGGCCTGGAAATTGTTGACGTAACCGATTTAGCCCGCGAGGCGGAATTCCGCGTGTTTCGTGCTGCAGCCGATGGCGGCCAGCATGTGCGTGGAATCAATGCCAAGGGAGCTGCGGCAAAATACTCGCGAAAAGATATCGACGAATTGACCGCATCCATTTGCCAGGTTTCCGGTGCAAAAGGCTTGGCGTGGTTCAAGGTGGAAGAAGGTGGTGCCTTGGCCTCGCCGATCGCCAAGAATTTTTCCGCGCCGCTATTGGCAAAAATCGCTCAGCGAATGCAGGCCGCGCCGGGTGACTTTTTGCTGTTCGTGGCCGATACGTTCGATATTTGCTGCAAAGCTTTGCACAACTTGCGCAAACGCTTGGGCGAAGAATTGAAGCTCTACGATCCTACCGCAATGCATTTTTCCTGGATCGTGGAATTTCCGATGTTTGCCTGGGATGCCGAAGAAAAAACTTGGGCCGCTATGCATCACCCATTCACTGCCCCGCGACCACAAGATTTGGAACTCTTAAAAACGGAGCCTGCTAAATGCCGGGCGCAGGCTTATGATTTAGTGATCAACGGTTCTGAGGCGGGCGGCGGGACGATCCGAATTCACGATCAGGAATTGCAGCAGCAGGTGTTTGAACTATTGGGAATTGATCGACAAAAAGCCCGCGAGCGGTTTGGATTTTTACTCGATGCGCTTCAATTTGGAGCTCCGCCGCACGGAGGCATTGCTCTGGGGATCGACCGCTGGGTAATGCTGTTTGGCAACTTGAACAATATCCGCGATTGCATTGCTTTCCCCAAAACGCAAAAAGCAACGGATTTAATGACCGACGCGCCGAACACCGTCGATCCGAAGCAACTCAAAGAATTGGGCATTACAATTGCTAAATAAGCCGGTCGCCACAGCATGGTACAACGCGAATGGCCGGCAAATGTATCCGGTATATTCGGGCGGTTAGCTCAGTTGGTTAGAGCGCCTGGTTTACACCCAGGAGGTCACAGGTTCGAGTCCTGTACCGCCCATT
>DASRSD010000082.1 GCA_035656635.1 Pirellulales bacterium | reverse complement strand
AGCCCCCAGCGGCGTTTTTGCTGGGGGCTCGGCAGCACTCGACCCCAGCCACCCTCGACGACGCTCCATCATCTGCGCACTCGCTCCGCTAGCGCGTCGCGGCTAAACCTTTGTTCCATCACCTGCTCACCCGCTCACCCGCTCACCTGCTCATCCCATCACCCGCTCACCCCATCACCTGCTCACCTCCACAACCCCTCATCCGCGCACCCCGCTCCGCCCAGCGCGTCGCGGCTAAACTTGAGGGGTGGCCCAAAAAAAGCGTTGTATTTTTGGGCCCGCATCGCTATAGTGTACACAAATACAGTTACATGCTTTGCGCGCCAGTCTGGCTGTGGTTGACGTAGATCTAGGCGCTGGGGCTGGCGCTGGCTTGGGTGGCTGGGGTCGACCGAAAGGAAGCCCCCAGCGGCGCTGTTGCTGGGGGCTCGGCGGCACTCGACCCCAGCCACCCTCGACTCAGCCGCAGATTCGCCGCTGCAAGGCGATGAAACACATCAACAACTATTCGCCAACAATGCACTCTTTGCGACGTAAACCGAGTGACTTTTGTCAGCTTCCCAAACGCGGGAATCCGCGATTTTCAGGAGCGGACGTGTTGGCGCCGGCGACAAAACAGCGCGGTTTTGTCGTGAAAATAAAAATCCCATGCAAAATGGAAAACGCTGACGAAGCCTGCACGCCGGGCAGCCCGATGGGAGCGGGAGATTTAAATCGGCTGGCCCAACAGCCGGCGCTTTTCGTACATGAATTTCAGATGGTGCGGAAGGTGGCCCGTGTAGGTAGCCAACAGATCGGCCAGGGTGGTTTTGCCCCGTTCGCTGTGAATTCCGGTGCGCTGGAAATCGGCATCGGAACAGAGGCGCAGAATTTCCGCGGTGAGCCGGCGATTTTGGGCAAAAATTTCGCAGGCCAGGTGGGCATCGAGTTGGTCGTAATGCAACCGCTGGGCGAATTTGGATTCGTCGAAACCCATCAAGAGCGGATTATCTTCGGCGATGATGCGCTTCATGCGGTCGGCGGCCACGAGGTCGCTATCGAGCATGTGCAGCACAATTTGCTGAATATTCCACGTGCCGGGGACGGGAAACGCCAGCAACTGTTCCCGCGACAACCCGGCAATCGATTTGCCCAGGTCGTCTGCTTCCGCGGCATAACGTTCGATAAGTTGGCGATCCATAAGTTGGTGTCTGGTGGTCTGGTGTCTGGTGGTTTAGTTCACTTGTCTAAGTTTACTGCTGATGCCCAGTGCGAGACACCAGGCACTAGGCACAAGACACTAAACGTTCGCACTAGTTCACTGAGCCTTCGCAATTTCCACCGCATACGTGTGTACCGGACCATGCATGTTGGAACGGAACACGATCCATTTGTCATCCGGCGTGAACGTGAGGTTCGGCTCGAACTCGTAGTTGTGTTTGGACATATCGACCAGCTTCTCGGCTTTAAACTTGCCGACTTTCACGGTTTCGCCACCGACTTGCATGGTTTGCATTTCGCCGGGGATGGGCGTGAACAGGTAAATCCACTCGCCGTTGCCTGGCGGATCGAGCGGTTTGTTTTCCGGGAGCGGCGTGCGATTGGCGACGCTTCCCGGTCCGCCGCCATCGCCGGCGAACAGTTTGCCATCGTGCGATTGATTGTAGTGGACCGACCACAGCGAGCGCTCGATGGGATAGCGGAGGCGCTCGCCGGTATCGACATTCACCCCGGCCAGCCAGAATTGGCCGGAGCGAGGCGTTTGCAGATCGTACCAAATGGTTTTGCCGTCGGAGCCAAAAAACTCGTGACCGGCGATTTCGTTGGGCATGGTTCGCGGATGCATGAGGCGGGCCTCGTCCGAACCGGGATGGATGGTCCAGATGCGGTCGACCTGGTGCCAGGGCCCTTCGTGGCAGAACATCATCAGTTGCGGATCGGTCTGCGAAAACTGGACGTGATTGAGCCAATCGGTGCTGGGATGAAACGTGTTGGTTTCGCCGGTTTTGATGTCCATGGTGAACAGCTTCATCGGCTGATGAGCGGCGAAGCGCGCGGCAATGCTCCGTTCCCGGGAAGCGAAGTTGCGAATTTGGCGCTGGGCGGAATCGGGAGTGGAATTGGCATTGCCGCCGCCAGGAACCACGTCGCCAGGCCCGCCATCTCCCGGCGGAGCCACCCGGCCTTCGGCCGGCCGGTCGCCGGAAACGCCATTCGATTTAGCATTGTTGGTTTTGCCATCGGCGCTTCCCGACTTGCCCTCCGCCTCGCCGCCGGCCGACTTGCCTTCGGAACCGGCTTGCTGCGAGCCCCGCCCGCCGCCGATCGCATAGCTGCCGGCGAGCAACGTCTCATCGGCGTTCACAGCCAGGCCCGAACCGCCGCGGAAGGGGAGCTTACCGATTTCGCGAGTTTCGTGGGTATCCAAGTTCGTGGCCACGACCGTGTCAACTCGGGTGTCGCCCACCAGCTCGCTGCGAATGTAATACACGTTGCCCGATTTTTTGCTGACGACAGCGCCGCGGGCAAAGCCATCGGCAATTTTTTCCACCTTCGGCGGCGACTTACCGAGGGTCGACAAATCGATTACGGCGAGGCTTCCCGTTCCTGGAAAAAATCCAGCGCCTGGAGGCTGCGAGTTATCTTGCCCCAGCGATGCGCCGCGGCCGTTCGGCTGAGCATCGTCGCTGGGGGGAGCGTCGGCCGGTCGCTCCGAGGCGCGTCCAGGCGGGCGAGTGGTAATTGTCACAAACAATTTATCGCCCCGCTGGTTGTACGCATTTTGATGAAAGTAGAGACTGGAAGTTCCGGGTTCCTGCGACAAACGGATAATGCGATGACCGGTGGCTGGATCGATCCAATCGGTGGGCGGCCCCGGTTGGGTGGTGGAAGTAGCAGAATTCGAAGCCGTCTGGGGACTCACGCTAGAGCGAGGGGTCGATTTTTGAGCATCGGAAGCAGGCGCTTCAGCCGCGAAGCTTGTCTTCCATGCGAAGAGCGCCAAAAACATCCCCAGGCCAAGAATTCCTGTTCGAGAGGACCAATCGTTATGAGTCCGCATAGTTTCCAATCTCCCCGAATGGTGCTAGGCTGCAACCGCGTCTCGATGGACGTTACAATACTCTATCCCCGCCGCAAACAACACCATACTCTGCCCCATTTGGAGAGACAAGCATCGACCTGTTTCACCCACCATTTGTTCGACAGGGCGGGCCGTTACGGCAGTCCGTTCCGCTGTGTATTGCTTTCAGCCTGTGCATCATGCTGCTTGCCAGAACGAAGGCTGCCGACGTGCCTGCGGAGAGCGGGGCAAAAGGGGCGCAAGTGCGTGAGGCGTTGATTTTATCATTGCAAACCAACCTGGGTTATTGCCGCGAGTGGCTTTCGTCCAACGACTTCAAATCGTTGGGTCAAGGGATCTCGGCGTTAACGATCTTGACTGATGCGTTGGAGCGACACGTGGCGGAGAGTGGCAAAGATAAAATCACATCTTTGCG
The DNA here is from genome assembly GCA_035656635.1 of Pirellulales bacterium. NCBI lineage: Bacteria > Pseudomonadati > Planctomycetota > Planctomycetia > Pirellulales > Pirellulales bacterium. The sequence continues at coordinate 11,109 of DASRSD010000082.1, read as the reverse complement.
GCACGCCGTAGAGAAGTTTGCCGCAGTAGCAAATGCCGCTGATGCGCAGCATGCCCAAACGGCCATCGAAGCGTTATCCAAAGTGGTAGAGGGACTGGCAACCGTTCCGTTTTCCGATGTTCCTCGTCCGGCAACTAAAAGCGCAGCAGGGTTTACGCCGCTTATGCACTTAATCGATGGAACTTTCGCCGATGCGAAGTCTTCGCTTAGTGCAGGCGATGTTGCAGCCGCTAGGTCGTATACAGTGGCGCTTGTTGAGCTGGCGCAATGGTTGGCCGCTGACCGTGCGGGAGCCCAGTGGAAATCACAGGCGGACGACTTGGCCGCGGCCGCGCAAGATGTCGCGTCTTCCACGACGCTTGATCCCAAGTTGCTTCGCGGCCAATTACACGATGTTTACGCGCGCTGCACAGCCTGCCATCAACGTCAACGATAAGCCGTAGTGATTAAGCATATGCGATTCCCTCGAACCAAAAACAGCTGCTGGTGTCATTGTCACGAATGTGTTGTTTGCCATACGCGCATAGTATCGAGATCGTCCCTTGCGACTGGCAACTCCGCGGGCTATGATTGATCGTCTACAATTCATGGAATTCTCGCATGCGGCATGTCATTTCAGCAGTGGTGCAAAACGTACCGGGAGTGCTGGCGCACATTTCGGGCATGTTGGCTTCCCGCGGCTACAATATCGACAGCTTGGCGGTTGGTGAGACCGAATCGCCACACTTATCGCGAATGACTTTTGTGGTTGTCGGCGATGACCGCGTGCTGGAGCAAGTCAGAAGGCAATTGGAGAAAATTGTAACGGTTGTCAAGGTTGACGACATAAGCTCGCAGGATTACGTGGAGCGGGATTTAATGCTGATCCGCGTGCGTGCCGTGGGGGACAAGCGACGCGAAATCCGCGAACTATGTGACATTTTCCGCGGTCGAATTGTGGATGTGGCGAAGGATCAGGTGATCGTGGAAATTTCCGGGCAGGAAAAGAAAATTGAGGCGTTCATCGAAATGATGCGGCCATTTGGTATTTTAGAACTCGCCCGGACGGGCCGCATTGCGATGGTTCGGGGAATTTGTCGGCCCGACTTGACGGCGAGCACATCTAGCACTGACGGAAATATTACTGCAATCAACGACGATTCAATTCGGGGTTCGTTGGCTTGATGCTTGATTGCAATTCCTTGGCTTTTTCTCTTACTCCATTCATGCCAGCTAAAATTTATTACGACAATGATGCTGACCTTTCCATTCTGAAAGGCAAGACCATTGCCATCTTGGGTTATGGCTCACAAGGGCACGCACAGGCACAGAATCTACGAGACAGCGGTTGCAATGTGATTGTCGGCCAGCGCCCCGGCAGCAAAAACTACGAGTTGGCCGTCAGCCACAAATTTAAGCCGGTCAGCGCCGCAGATGCCGCCAAACAGGCTGATATCATCAATATTTTGCTTCCTGACGAAGTACAGGGAGATGTATACCGGCAGGATGTTCGCCCAAACCTGAAGGAAGGGAACGTGCTGATGTGTTCGCACGGGTTCAACATCCATTTTGGTCAGGTCGAGCCGCCGCCGGGAGTCGATGCGTTGTTGGTGGCCCCCAAAGGCCCGGGCCATTTGGTCCGCAGCGAGTTTGAAAAGGGGGGCGGCGTGCCGTGTCTAATTGCTTTTAGTTCTGGTGCCAGTGAAACAACCAAGAAAATTGGTTTGGCATATGCAAAAGGAATTGGTGGTACACGGGCTGGGGTCATCGAAACAACCTTTGCGGAAGAAACCGAAACCGATTTGTTTGGCGAGCAGACGGTCTTGTGTGGCGGGGTGAGCGCACTAGTGAAAGCCGGATTCGAAACTTTAGTTGAGGCTGGTTATCAACCCGAGATGGCTTACTTCGAGTGCATGCATGAGTTGAAGTTGATTGTCGATCTGTTTTATCAAGGCGGACTCAACTACATGCGCTATAGTGTATCCAATACAGCGGAATACGGGGATTACACTCGCGGACCGCGCATCGTGACAGAGCAGACGAAAGCTGAAATGAAAAAAATATTGCAGGAAATTAAATCGGGCCAATTCGCCCGGGAGTGGATATTGGAGAATAAGGCCAATGCGCCGGCCTTTAAAGCTACCCGACGCGCAGAACGTTCGCATGCCATCGAGGAAGTAGGCCGTCGTTTACGTAAGTTGATGCCTTGGATTAATGCCAAAGAAGTGTGAACTGTCGAGCCCACACGTCGCTATGGAAACAGTCCCCACATATCCTATTTCGGAAGCTGAATTGCGGTCGCGACAATTGTTTACGCAATTGCAAGCTGGCGATTGTCTGGAAGCCAAGCATGAAGTGAAGGTTGGTCTTCAGCGATGGACTGCGAAAACCGTGGGCACGGTAGTTCGCTGCGAACGCCGACAGCACGGTTTGCATTTTCGACGTCACGTAGATGACAAGGTATATAGCGATATAATTGTTCTCAAGCGAGAGGATGGAGAACTTACGACCGTCACGCTGGACGAATATACTGTTTTGCGGCGGCTCTGAATGCCATTCGTTCCGCCGGTGGCTGGTTACAATTGCTTTGACGAGCAACTTGGCGGATGCCGAGCAATCAATAACTTCAGATCATGTTCAGTGATGGAAAAAACAAGTCGGCCCCTTTCAGAGTAAATACTCAGTTATTTGCACACCACGAGCGCACATTCGAAAATTTTCGCTTTGTTTATCCGGTGCTGAGTCGGCGAGCAAACGGATTATCGTTGGGAGTGAATCTTAATCCCGACAAAGTTTGCAATTTCGATTGCATTTACTGTCAGGTCAATCGGACTCTACCAGCAGAGACCACTTTTGTCGAAACAGAGCGGTTACTCGATGAGTTAAATGTTGGTTTGCGACTGATCCTGACAGGGGACATTTACCGCACAGAGAAGTTCCGCTGCACGCCACCTAGCCTTCGTCGCTTAAATGATATTGCCTTTTCGGGCGACGGCGAGCCGACCACATATCGCAACTTCGACGAATTGATTGCCAAGTGCGCTGAAGTAAAAAGCCGCCACCGACTCGGCGAAGTGAAAATGGTGTTGATCACGAACGCCAGCATGTTTCATCGCGAGCATGTGCAACGGGGATTGGCCATTCTGAATGAAAATAATGGTGAAATTTGGGCCAAGTTGGATGCGGGCACGGAAGATTATTATAAGCTGGTTGACAGGACGACGATTCCGTTTCAACAAATACTCGACAATATTAGAACGGCTGCGCAAGTGCGCCCAATCGTGATTCAAGCTTTGTTTATGAATGTGAATGGCGATCCCCCCTCTTTTGCTGAACAACTCGCCTTTTGCGATCGGCTGAGTGAATTTATCGCCGCTGGAGGAATAATCAAGCTTGTGCAAATTTACACAATGGCTCGTCGTCCCACCGAACCTTTTGTTACTCCACTCTCCGACGCTGAAGTTGACTCGCTGACCGAGTTAGTCCGCTTCCGGACAGGATTGAAGGCCTGTGCGTATTATGCTGCCTAAACCTCAACACAAAGCGGCAGTCAGTCTATTCTTGTATTTGCCCTGGTGGTGCGATGCCTTCGTCCATTTGGTTGCTAAAATTTCCGTTGTCGTTTTTGCCATTTGGACCCACGGAATAAACTATCCAGCCGTCGTCGGTTTTTTTTAATAATAACGGCTGGCCGGTATAAGGATCCGTTATCGCTTCACGCGGCAAGGATAATTGTTCAATGTTGTCCGCGTCCTTCCCGGTGCGTTGGTGATATTCGCCCTCCGAGTTGATTACTCGCAAACATCGAGACCACACTCGCCACCGAAGGTCTGCGCCCATGGTCGCCAGAATTGCGTTGCCGATTAGCCGGCCCACCAGCGCACGATCGATTTGCTCGGGCCATAGGCGAAATGGTTGGCCATCTGGTCGCGGCTGTACCAGCCCTAACGGTTGCTTGACGAAGTTGTACGCTGCATTTTCGGCTTCCAATTCGCCTAACATCCAGTTGACCATCGGCCAACGTAGTGCCGCTGAAATGGGTCCCGACTGTTCTTGTACAAAGCGGATGGAAAAGGCCCGCTCATTGCGCAATGCCAGTTGCAAGGGCGCCGGGCTATCTTGCAGGGCCAATTCGGCGTCGAGTCTGGCGCGTGCTTCGAGAGAAACCTGGTGACGGTACAAAATCTCGCTGATCGGGCCACACATGCTGTTGCGCAGCGCAATCGACACCAAATAGTTCACTAGCAATGGCTCGTGATCATACAGCCGGGCGAATTTCAACATTTGGACGCCGAGACCCAGGGCTGCGTCAGGATTTCCTTCAGAGGCTAAAACTGCCATTTTCCAAGCCACAAATCGGGCGAATTTGCGGGGCTCGCCACTATGATGAATTGTCCCTTTCAAGTACGCGCTTGGCCAAAGACTGAAGTCCGCCAATGAAGCATACTCATCGCATGCCGCTGCCTGTTGAAACGCTGTAATAATTTCTGGATAAGCATCAACGATTTTTCTTATCGCGGCCAACTGCTCAGGGGTAGGTGGCTCGTGCCTGTTTTCGCGTTCTTCGCAAGTTTCTCCAAGCGGCGATTGATAGAACTGATCGTACTGTCTTTCGAATGCATCAAGTCGAGGAATCGTGCGCTGTAAATAAACGGCAGCGTTTTTTTCATCCGAGATGGGCTTTGGCGCCAAGTCAGCAAGAGAGACAGGTTCGCCAGCGGCGCGCAATTCCGCCAACATGGAATCCAGCCGGTGCTGTGTGCGCCAAGCCAGAATGCCGTTGAATACTAATGCCAAACCTAATAAAAGTCCCAATCCAACGCCGATCCTCCTCAAGGCGCGACTCGAGTACAGTTTCATGACTAGCCTTCCTTGCGGACAAGTTTCCCGCTTTTCAAGCGCCGCTGAATTTCTTGTTCGATCGCGGCAGCCTGCTCCGGACTGTTCGCCGCACCGCTTAAAACCGTCAACTGTTCGGCCATGCGGCGGCCGGTTTCCGCATCAGTTTCTTTTCCGATAGCTACTGCCACTTCGACAATCGCCCGAGAATCGGCAGCCGATGTAGCAACTTCTCGGCCGAAAAGCGCGCCGTGATCGTGCCAGCCGACGGTCCAATTCAAAACAATTCCAAGTACTAAAACAGCAGCGGTTAATCGTCCTATGCGGCGTTCCCAGCGTTGAGTCATTAATCGTTTATGCACTGCCAACAACGTCAGGACGCGCAAACCAGAGGGCAAGGCCTTTGGGGTGACCAAACGCAACTGCTGCTCGATTGGATCAAGCGATTCATTATCCATTGCCTACTCTCATAAAAATCCAACTCCAATCAATCAATGTTTTTCGTTCTATCGAAGTTGTTTACTCAACCAGGGTCGCAACGATTCCAAGGCCCGGCGATAACGTGTGGCCACTGTTGCCGGCGGTTGAGCAGTGACCGCAGCAATTTCTTGAAAGGTGAGGCCTGCAAAAATTTTAAGTTCAACCAATTCGCGATCTTCAATGTCTAACTTCGCCAAAGCTGCTGCAACCATTTCAGCATCATCGTGAGCAGCATAGGGATTCGCAGTCACGTCTGTTTTTTGTTCCAGCAATTGGAATTCTGGATATCGTCGAGATTGATCCTTTTTAACATTTCGAACAGCTTCATTCCGAGCCATTTGAAATAGATACGCTGTTGGATTTTCCACGTTAGCAAACCGCTTCCGATGTTCCACTGCTCGCACGAATGTGATTTGTAATACCTCGGCAGCCTGCTCAGGGTCGTGTAGACGCAGCAAGAGAAATCCGCGTAACTTGTTGGCGCAGACATCATACAACTCGGCGAAGGCCGATTCCTCGCCGCGTGCCAACCGTTCCGCAAGTGATTTTTTGTTCGCTGCCATCGGTGGCTTCTAATAATAAAGACCCCAGAGCAAACTTAATTTATTCAAAATTCCTGAAATTTAGTTGTTGATGGAAACACATTGGCCTAATCCTAACATCACAAGTTCGCGTCGGCCGCTTGTCGTAGCGCGAACCCGACGTTAGGCTGACAGATCGTAAAAATCGCGTTCGGCAGGGCTGAGGGCAATTCCATCCAAATCGTCGAGTCACGAGCGTTCGCGTCATCATGTCCGATCCCTATTTTCAATCCCGATTTGCCCAGCGAATTGGCGGCGCCAATTACGGCAAGGGATCCGAGATTTACAAGTTCGAAAAAATTAAACGCGCCAAGCGCAAAGCGCTGGCCGAGCATCCCGAACGCACGCTGATTGATTTCGGCATCGGAGAAAATGACGAAATGGCCCCCGAAAGCGTCCGGGCTGTTATGGCGCGCGAAATCAACCGCACCGAAAACCGCGGTTACGCCGACAACGGCATTACGGAGTTCAAAGCGGCGGCGGCGCGATTCATGCAGCGCAACTTCGGCGTGCAGCTTGATCCGGCAACCGAAGTCAACCATTGCATCGGCTCCAAAACGGCACTGGCCATGTTGCCGGCGGCCTTCATCAACCCTGGCGATGTCACACTGATGACCGTGCCTGGCTATCCTGTGGCCGGCACACACACCAAGTATTACGGCGGCGAAGTTCATCGCCTGCCGCTGCTGGCGGAAAACGATTTTTTCCCCGATCTCAAATCGATTCCCGCCGACGTGCTCTCGCGCACTAAATTGCTGGTGCTGTGCTACCCCAACAGCCCCACCGGCAAAACTGCCACGCCGGATTTCTATATGCGTGTGGTCGAGTTTGCACAGCAGCACAAAATTGTTGTCATTCAAGATGCGGCCCACGGCATGCTTAGTTACGATTGTCCGCCGCATAGTTTCTTGAGTGTTCCAGGAGCCAAAGAAGTGGGTGTGGAAATCCATTCCATGTCGAAGGGATTTCACATGATCGGCTGGCGATTGGGTTGGGTTTGCGGACACGAACGAATCGTGCGCGCATTTTCCGACGTGAAAGATAATAGCGACAGCGGCCAGTTTATCGCCATTCAAAAGGCGGCCGCCGCCGCACTGGATGACGACTCCATTCCTCGGCAAGTCCGCACGAAGTACGAGCGCCGCTTGCGGAAATTGGTCAGCATGCTCACACGCTGCGGGTTCACCTGCCAAATGCCCGGCGGAACATATTTTTTATACACGCGAAGTCCAAAGGGTTTTGCCGGTGCTAAGTCGGGCAAATTGCAATCCGGCGGTGTGCAATTCGAGAATGCCGAGGCCGCCAGTCAGTTCTTGATCAACGAGCATTCCATCATCACCGTCCCGTGGGACGATGCCGGACCGTTCCTGCGGTTTTCTGTCACCTACGAAGCTGCCGACGAAAAAGCAGAAGATGCGCTGATGACGGAAACGGAAGCCCGGCTGAAACAACTGCAGCCGGTATTTTAAAACTTCAAACTCAACGATTTTTTGCGCATCGCCGGAGCACCGATGAGCATTACCATTGAGCAAAGCGGCGCCTTTGTCGAAACTTTCGAGTTGCAACCCGGCAGCGATGGCCCGTTGGCGGGGCTGCGGTTTGGCGTAAAAGATCTGATCGACATCGCCGGGCGCAAAACCGGTTGCGGAAATCCGAGCTGGCGCGACACGCATCCCCCGGCGCGTAGCCACGCCGTGGTCATCGATCAACTGCTGGCGGCCGGCGGCCAATGCATCGGCAAAACGGTGTCGGATGAATTGGCTTTCAGTCTGATTGGCGAAAATCATTTTTACGGCACGCCTTTGAATCCGCGCGCGCCCAATCGAGTGCCGGGCGGCTCGTCCAGCGGTTCGGTTTCCGCGGTCGCCTGTGGGCTGGCCGATTTTGCACTGGGCAGCGATACCGGCGGCTCGGTCCGTGTGCCGGCCAGCAATTGCGGCGTGTGGGGGTTGCGCCCCTCGCACGATTTTATTTCCGTAGCCGGGGCCATGCCGTTTGCTCCCACGTTCGATACTGTCGGCATTCACGCCCGCAATGCCGAAATTTTGGCCCGTGCCGCCGGCGTGCTGTTGGGCGCTCTGGCTCCTGCAAATTCCCAAAGCCACGTTTCGGCCCCGGCGAAACCGAAAACCATTCATCTGCTGAAGGAAGCGTTCCAACTGGCCGAGCCCGCCGTTCAGCAGGCCCATCAGCAGGCGCTTGAGAAATTGCGAAAACAATTTGGCCCCGCAGTGCGAGAAACTTCATTGGCCGAAATCGCCGGGAACACGGAGCCCGGACCGGCAAGTTTTGATCCCTGGTTTGAAACGTATTGCGTCATGCAATGGGCGGAAATTGAAAACTCGCTGGGGCCTTGGATTGCCGAATGCAAACCCACGTTCGGCCCGGTCACAACCAAGAATTTCGAACTCGTGAAAAGTCTCGACCGCCGCAGGGTGCCCTCGGCCATTGTGCGCCGAGAAAAATTCTATCGGGCGATGCAAAAATTTCTTGGCGCCGCCGATCTGCTGTGCATTCCCACCACGCCAGCTCCGGCCCCCGTCAAGCAAAGCCTGGGAATGGATCAGCGCGTCGGCGACTATTACAAACGGGCGTTGTCGCTGACCTCGATAGCCGGCATTTGCCGCTTGCCCCAAGTGTCGCTGCCGCTGTCGATGGTCACCGTCGAAGGCGGCGAACTGCCGCTGGGGCTCTCGCTGTTGGCTCGCTTCGGCGAGGACCTGTTCCTGCTCGATGTGGTGCAACAAATTGCCAAAGACCATCACGTCACTTAATTCGCAGACAGATCAAATAACAGTAACTCGGCCGCATCCTGGGCGACAATTTCCAGTCGCTGTTCATTTTCCACCGCCGCACCGTCGCCGGGTTTCAAATCCATTCCGTTCAACGTCACGCTGCCGCGCACAACCTGCAGCCAGGCCAGCCGGCCCAATTTCAACTCGTGCTCGGTTTTCTGTCCGGCCTGCAGTAGGGCCGCATATACGTCGGCCTGTTGATGAATAGTCACCGAGCCATCTCGACCCTCCGGCGAGGCAATCAACCGCAGCCGATTTGTTCGTTCGCTCTCGGCAATGGTTTTTTGCTCGTAGCAGGGTTGCAGGCCTTGGCGCTGGGGCAAAATCCAAATTTGCAACAGGTGAACCGATTCCTTATGCGACGGATTGAACTCGCTGTGCCGAATGCCCGCGCCGGCGGTCATCCGCTGCACGTCGCCGGGCCGAATCACGGAGCCGGTCCCCAGGCTGTCTTTGTGTTCCAGCGCGCCGCTGACAATATACGTAATAATTTCCATGTCCCGGTGCGGGTGCATGCCAAACCCCATGCCCGGCTGCACAAAATCTTCGTTGATCACGCGCAACGGGCCAAAACCCATTTGTTGTGGATCGTAATAATCGCCAAACGAAAACGAATGCCGGCTATCGAGCCAATCGATTTTCGTCTGACCGCGTTGGTCCGCTTTGCGAAGGGTGATCATGGTTCGCTCCTTGTCACAGCATAAAGTCGCGGGATTCGAATGGATGTGGCTATTGTATAAAACCAGGCAAATCCTGCTGTCCGTTAGAATTTTGTTCCGTTTGTCCGGATTTTTTATTTCCGGGACAAAATGGAACGGTTTCGTCAGCCGCCCGATCGCACTGCCGCGGCAAATCCGCAGGCCATCGCGGCATGCAGCCTGACAAATCTCCGCGAATATGCGTTCCGAAGGCAGCATTTTCGATGAATCATTGCCGGCGTCCTCGCCCGTCAGACACTTGAGCAATTGCGGAGTTGGCGTCATGGCAAAGCCTGCGAATTGTTCCCTGAATGCATAACCGATCGCCGCGGAAAATGGATCACTCGGATGAATTGCGATACTTGCGATACTATACATGCGCACAGTATCTAGCACAAGCACGGTTTTGAGCCAGTGCAGCGAAGTGAGCGGGTGCTGGGGGGAGCGGGTGGGTGAGCAGGTGATGAGGTGAGGAGGTGATGGACGAAGGTTTAGCCGCGATGCGCTAGCGGAGCGAGTGCGCAGATAATGGGATCAAGAGATGAGCAGGTGATGGGGTGAGCGGGCGATGGAGTGAGGAGGATCAATATTTCCAGCGCTACTTGGCGGCGTCGATTTCGTTGATTTTACCTTTCACGCCGTCGATCTTTTCGGCCAACTCCACAATTTGCCGGTTCAAGGCGTCGGCATCCAGACCGTGCATCACGCGCTCGTGCGAGCGTTCCCGCACGCCTTCCAGCTCGAGCTCGTATTTTTGCAGCAGCTCGGTATAGCGTAGGCGGTCATCGTCGCGCTTAATGCGCTCTCGCTGCTGGCGGTCTTGGGCGGCAATGGCTTTGGACGAGACCAGTTGCTCCCGCTGGGCCTCGGCCTCCTGTTGCTCGCGGAGCTTGCCCATGCGGTTGGCGTTCAAAGCCAACACATACCAGGTTGGCGCTACAATCAGCGCCATCACCGCGAACACAACGGAGGCCAGCACAATGCGATTTCTTTTCAGCCAGGCGGAGATTGAAATTCGCTGCACCGGAAAAACCAGCCCGGGCATGCGCGCCGCCGGCAGCCAATGCTGATTGCCTTGCATCCAAACCGGATCGGTAGCGCCGGTCAGGCCGGTCATAATTCGCTCTTGCAGCGACAGGGCCGTGAATGGCCCCACGGTTTGCCCGTCGAAAATCTGACATAGCGGTGTATTTTTAGCCCAGGGCTTTGCCCGTGGGTGACGGGAGGAAATTTCTGGCGAGCCCCATCGGGGTGGGCTCAATGGCTGGCAGATTTATCGCGCCCCGCTGGGGCTGCATGATCTTAACGATTGCCGCGAACCCAGGCCGTTGGCTGGGCTGTCATAGGTTGCCCCGTTGAGGCAATTCTTGCGAAGGACACTGCACGAAGATTTAACGTGCAAACTGTCTACAGACGAAACACCGCTGGACAAGCCAGCAGTGGCACCCGTGCGGACGAAAAAATGGCCATCGAAAACCATCATTTCGCGGATTTATTTTCCTCGCTGCGCCGCGTACTTCTCTAAAGGTGATTAAATGCAAAAATTTTATGTACGAAGAAAAAGCGCATAGTGTAAATAAGTATACTATATGGGTTTGGGTAAATAATCCGCCACGCCCAAAGCTGGTTACTATTCATGTACATCGATAGTGGATATTCCACCCGCCGCCGGCTGGCTGATAAAAGGCGACGGGCGAAATGCAAGCATTCTTCAAAGCTCAAATGTGACAATCTTCC
>DASRSD010000081.1 GCA_035656635.1 Pirellulales bacterium | reverse complement strand
GGACATGATCTCCATCATTCCCGTATTGGCCGGCGTGTTTGTGATTGCTGGCGGATGGCCGGCGTTAAGGTGGTCAGCGGCGCCGTTGGCATTTTTGGTTTTTATGATTCCGCTGCCGACGGCCCCGGAGCGTGCATTGCTAAATCCGTTGCAACATACCGCCACGACGATGAGCACTTACACGTTGCAGACGATGGGCGTGAATGCCTACAACGAAGGGAATAAAATTCTGATCGGTTTTGAAGGCTTTCCGTTGAATGTCGAAGAGCAATGCAGCGGCTTGCGAATGGCGACGATTTTTCTGGCGCTGGCCGTGGCGATGAGCATGATCATTGAACGCCCTTGGTGGCAGAAGGCGTTTATCATTGTCAGTTCCGCGCCGATTGCCTTGGTGGTGAATGTCATCCGGATTGTCATCACCGCGCTGTTGTACATGTTGCTGGGACAAGAATCGGAATTTGCCAAGCGGTTTTTCCATGATCTGGCCGGCTGGTTCATGATTCCCATTGCATTGGGCTTCATGTACCTCGAAATCCAGATTTTGGATCGGCTGTTTGTCGAAGACACGCACGATCAACCACCGCATGCCGGTGGATTAAGCTCGCCAAACACAAGAGCGGTCCACCGACCGGTGCCGACCCGTGCTCGCTAGCGCTGACGGCGAATGACACAATACAAGTTTGTAGGGCAGATTTTTGACTCGAACTAAGAGGCGTAGCAGTGACTCAAGCTTCTCCAAGCGATATTGATCCGATGAACAACGAGGCTAGCCATCAGGATATTGGCCACTCAGATGCGGGCCATTATGGCGACGCGGCGTCAGGCAATCATGCCCTGATGGTGCGGGATTACGAAATGCATGGCCTGAGCCCGTATGTCGCGCCGGGTTATGGCGGCGCTTACGTGGAGGGTACGCCGGGGGGGCTGAATTTTTCGCAATTGCTGCACGCGCTTCGCCGTCGGTGGTTGTTGGCGCTGGTGGCGGGGTTAATGGTGGGCGTGCCGCTGGCGGCGCTGCTCTGGCTGGTGGCGCCGCAGAATTATGAAGTGGTGGCGTGGTTGCGCGTCGGCGCTCCCCAGCAATGGAGTTCAACCCCGGGTTCATGGGACGCATCGGAATACGAGCCCTATCGGCAAAGCCAAGCGGCATTGATCCGCAGTCCGGTGGTGTTGGTAGAAGCGCTCAACAAGGAGGGCATTTCAAGCCTGCCGTTGCTGCGTTCTGAAAAAGAGCAGCGCCGGTTCCTCGAGGACGAAATTACGGTCGTTACGCCGCGAGATTCGCAATTGTTGCAAATTCGCATGCGCGGCAAGGACCCGCAACAGTTGGTCAAAATCGTCAATGCGGTGAAAGACTCTTACATTGACAATGTCGTGGAAGTGGAAAACCGCGAGAGCGTGCAAAAACTCCATCTGTTGGAAAACACCTTGGGTGGCCTGCAAACCGACATCTCCAACAAACACGACGCCCTGCAAAAATTGCAAGAAAAAACCAGTTCGGCTGATTTGGACTCGGTGAAGCTTCGCGAAAGCATCCTGATTCATCAAAGCACAACCATCATGGATGAAATGAGTCGGGCTCACGAAGATTTGGCCAAGGTGGAAAAGCAGTTGCTATTTTGGAAGAGCGAAAATGACAAACCATCCAGCGTTCCCGAGTACCTCGTGGAGCTGGCGTTGTCGCACGATGACAAAATTGCCGATCTCACCAAGCAAGCCGGCCAGTACGAGCAAATGATCGCGCTTGAGACCCAAGCCTCGAAGCTGAAAGACCGCGATCCAAAAGTCAAAGAGTACAAGAACACGTTGGCAGGCATTCAGCAGCGGCTTGACGATAAGCGCCGCGAACTTCGGCCCCAAATTGTCAAGCATGTGCTTGCGGATCAAAGTACCGAGGCGGGAGAAAAGGCGCTGGATCCTGACAGATTGGAAATTGCCAAGACCCAGATAGAAGACAATTTGAAAAGACTGTCGAAGAATTTGGATGACGTTTCGGCGGAGACCGCGAAACTGGGCAATGCCAGCGGAGAGTTATCCAGCTTGCAAGAGGAAATTAGGGAATCGGAACGAGAGCGTGAAAAACTGCAATCTCAATTGAACGACGTACGGCTGTCACTGCAATTGCCCTCACGCGTGCGTGTGCTCAACGACGCCTCCGTGCCTGACGCGCCCAGCGAAGTGTTTCGCATTGTGGTGACGGCTTTCGCAGGAATTTTGGGATTGTTGCTGGGCTCCGGAACCGTGGTGGCCATGGAATACCAAGCCAAACGGTTGAACACGTCCACGGAATTGGGCGCCCAAACTGGCCTGCGCGTGTTGGGCACCGTGCCGAATTTGGAAGTACTTTCACGTGCCAAGGGAGTCAATGGCGCTGCCGCCATGCAGGGTATTCTGGCCGAATCGGTCGATAGCATCCGCACCATGTTATTGCGGCAATCGCGCGATGGTGCTCCACATGTCATCTTGGTGACTAGCGCCGGTGATCGAGAAGGAAAAACAACCGTGGCTTCGCACTTGGCCGCTAGCTTGGCACGCTCCGGCCGCCGCACACTGCTGATCGATGGCGACCTGCGTGCGCCAACCGTGCATGCCATGTTTAGTGCGACGCTAGAGCCGGGCCTGTGCGAAATTTTGCGTGGCGAGGTCGAATTGGAAGGCGCCATTCAATCGACGCCGGTCGATGGGTTGATGTTGGTTGCCGCCGGTGCGTGCGACTACCAGGCCATTGCGTCGTTGGCAAAAGACTCGCTGAAAGATGTGCTCGATAAGACGCGTGAGCAATTTGAATTTATCGTCCTCGATGCCGCGCCCGTATTGACCTATGCCGATACGCTGCTGATGGGAGTGCATTCGGATGCCGCCATTTTGAGCGTGCGCCGGGACGTTAGCCAATTGCAAAAAGTGCACGAAGCTCGTGAGCGCATGGAATCTGTCGGCGTTAAGGTGTTAGGCGCGGTGGTCAACGGCATCACCGAAACCAGCCGCCGACCGGCCTATGCCTTGCCGTCCCCCACGTAAAATGTTTTGTGCGGCCGAACCGTGATTCTGTCGCAGCTTTCGCCGAAAATGTTTATGCCGGATAATTTTTCATGGAAATATTGCAATCCTATTGGAGTTTTATAATCCCGGCGATCGCCTGCTTGGGGTTGATGGTCGCCCATTTCTACGTCCACGGATCCGGCAAAGTGCTGGTTCGATTAGCCATTGTGGGCGTTGTGCTTTTAGCCGCGCATTCGTATCTACAAGGAATGTGGACAGAGCGCTGGGCCGCACGCTCGGTTTCGGAAGAGCAGGCGGCCTTCGCGGAGCGGCTGAACCACGTTCCCACCTCGTTCGGGAATTGGGAGAGTGTCGAATCTCCCATTTCGGAGCGCGAAAAAGAGGCCTCGGGCGCAACGAACACCATTTCCCGAACGTACACAGATCGGACCGATCGTAGCAAAGTGGTGAATGTTTATATTGTTTGTGGTCATCCGAAGGATATTACGCAACACACTCCTGATCAATGCTTTGTGTTAAGCGGCTTTGAAGAAGCGGAAGACGAACAACCTTACACGATCGAAATGGGAGACAGTGACAAAACGTCGGCTGACTTTCGAACGACCCGGTTTCGCAAAGGCCTGTCGTTTAATCCACAAGATCTTCGCATTTTTTGGAGCTTCAGCCATGACGGCAAATGGGAATCCCCGCGCATCCCAAAAACCTGGTTGATGCATTATCCGGCGCTGTACAAAATCTATGCCAGCACCGATTTACAGGGGACGACGCATATCAATGCTGCAGACAGCGCGGCCTTGCCGTTCTTAAGGGAATTCATGCCGATCTTGAATCCGATCTTATTCCCCGCCGAAGAGAAGCCGGACAATAGCGCCACGGCAACCAATGCCGTTGCGCCTGCCGACACAAAAACCGAGCCAGCCCCTGCGGCCAGCGCCACGGCGCCGGCGACGGATGAAAAAACGGCAAAGTAGTGCGCCGAACGTAATCTTGGCGATGGCGTGCCCAGGGGCGCCCGCGCATGAAAAACCCCCGTGCTCAGTGCGGGAAACAGGACTTGAACCTGCACGGTATTGCTACCACTAGGCCCTCAACCTAGCGCGTCTGCCAATTCCGCCATTCCCGCGGGTTTACGGATTCTAGCTCAGCAGACGCTGCACGACTAGGATGCTTCGGTCTTGAACCGATTGTGGCCGTTCATTGCGGCTTGGGTCGAATGGAACGCCGCCAGTCGTTAATGTGAATGGAGACACTCGGGCTGAATTGGGGAGCCAGTCGCGTACTCGTTCGATGATTCGCTGTGGCGACGCAGCCAATTCTTGACGCAGCATGGCAGATAACGCGGCTTCGTCGATGGGGCGTCCGCGCTCATTGCAGGTATCCATGATTCCATGGTTGCACACTACTAACGATTCGCCGGGCGACAATATCAGCGGGCTTTTTCGCTCCGTTTGAATTACCGGCGTGAGGCCCAGCGGTTCGCTTGGTTTGACGAGCGAAGCCCAACCGTCGGGCTTAAGCCACATCGCACTCGGCCTGCCGGCAGCGGTGAATTGACAGCGGCCATTGAGCAAATTGAGCTGCCCCAGCCATAGCCCTGCCCGCCAATTTCCCGCGGAGCTTTCCCAAAGAACGCGATTGGCACGGCGCAGCAATTCGTCGACCTCCAAGGGGGATTCGCTGGCCGCTCGCAATGCCGCGCGCAGCGCGGTCGAAGCAATGGCCGCTTCCAATCCGCCATCGCAGGCATCGCCGAGCATGACCAATAGCGACGAATCGTCGAGCATGCGCCAATCGTAAAAGGCGCCCCCTAATGCGTCGGCTTGTTCGGTCCAGCCGCTGACTGCCCAGCCTGGCAGCGGCGGAGACTCGATGGGCAATTGATGCTCCTGATTGCGCCGCGCGGCCTGCACTTGCTTTTCGAGTTGATTACCGGTTGTTTTTTCCTGCACCAGCGCCTCGCGTTCCAAATCGGAGGCAATTTTGCCCGCCACTACTTCGGCAATGTTCGTTTGCTCGTCGGTAAAGGGACGCTCGGCGTTGGAAAACAACCACAGCGTGCCGAGCTGCGTCGTGGGACTGGAAACGGGCACGCACAATGCAGCCGCGGCCTTCTCGGGCGGCTTCCACGACCCGACCATATCGGCCCGTGTTTCCAGTGCAATGGCATGTCCGATGAGCGCCTCCAAATCGGCCATTTGGTTCGCCAGGGGGCGGGGCGGTTCGCTGAGCTTTTCCAGCGGCAATCCCCACGCGGCCCGGAGCTTGAGCTGGCTGGTTGCTTCGTCCAGCAAATACAGGCCCGCCGATTGGCAACCGATGGCTTGGGCGCCAGCCTTTAAGGTAGCTTCTAGTCGCGAAGCCAAATGGCTTTGTTCATTGGGGTGGCGCTTGACGGGAATGGCGGCTGCCAATTCCGCTTCGCTTTCGCGCAACGCACGGCGGGCGGCAAACAATTCGTTCAGCAGCTCCCCAATGGCCCCTGCCATGCGCTCGGCAGCTTCCCAATCGGAACGCATCGATTCGTACACCGTCGAACTGCCGCATAAATCGATCCGCAAATGTCCGGGAGGTTCTCCAACGCCCGGGTTGACCGGGGCGGACCAAAGCAGATCGAGATTTTCTTCGGGTTCAGATTCGGAAACATATCGCAGCGGCCAACCGGTGGCGTCGGCAAACGCCTGGCACAGCTCGCCAATGCAGGCCAAGTCGGCCAGATCGGTCCGCACTTCATCCGCTTCGCTGGAACGGAGATGCAACTGGGGAGATGTGGATCGGTTCACCGCGCACTCTATGCACAAGGGACGAAGGATTGGGGACAGTCCATTGCGCACAGTGCGGCTGCGGAAATTGCGAGATCGGGGGCGCCCGAAAGAGCATATTTCGGGCACGTCACCACAGATTGCAATCGTTCCGCGAAGCAGCAGGCATCCAGTTGCCGTTAGGGCTTAACATCGGCAGCGGGCGGGACTGAGAATAAGCCTAGCGAAAAGATACCGATTGTTCCACAAGTAACTGAGCGCCTGGAAAAGCGCACAACGACGGCGCATCAAGCGTGTGAAGGACCCAGAATGGCTATTAGTCTGAAACCACGGTTACCGGCGCAAGTTGCGGATCGTGCTGTAGCACCGCCTCGCGGGAGGCAAACCAACGATAAATGCCGAAAATCAGGCCGGTAAAAAATAAATCGCCCAGGAGCATGTTGCGTAAAAACGGCAAGGCGGCAATGTAGCTGTCGAGCTGCCCGGCAACGGTATGAGGATACAGCTCGTTGCCCGGCCACAGGACGAAATCGGTGACCAAGTAGAACAAAATGGCCGGTGCGGCGGCGAATCCAAAAACTCGGAGCCAGCTTGATCGGCGTTGCAGCACCCAACCTAACGCAATGGGCAGCACCAACATCGCTATCGCCAGACTCATTTCCCAGCGGTTATTGTATTTTGGCAATCCCAAATTGCTGACGACGACAATGGCCAGCGGGACCAGGCAAGCCACGAATCGCGGGACAAAGTAAAAACCAGCGAACAGCCCGGCTGCGGTAACGGCGGTAAAATTCGCTAGGCCAATCGAGGTGATGCTCGACGGTTCGCTGGCGCCGGCGGTAGGCAGCTTGGGATAACTGGCCTCCGAAAGCCATCGCGTCGAAACTCCCAACACAACTAGCAGGAAAAAAACCAGAATATTCGCCAACAACTTGCGGTTCGTCATGAATCTTAGGCTCCATTCGGAAATTCAAACCACTGACGCTTGGATTCTACCTGTTTCGCCAATTGCTAAGCAAGCCGGGAGTAAGCTAACGAGAACGGCAAAGTTACGGGTTTACGCAGGGCGGCGTCAGGTCTATCTTGACGGTACTCCATGGCAGGAAAATTGATTTATGCCCAATGATGCTGTAATTCGCCTTTCGTTTGCCGAGCCCGACATTGCGGTGCTGACGTTGGATGACCCCAAGAAAGGGGCCAACGTCCTTTCGCAGCGCGTGCTGGAAGAACTATCGGCACATTTGGATGTGTTGGAAACGCGGCAGGATTTGGCCGGGCTGATTGTGCGGTCGGGCAAACCAGGCTCGTTTATCGCCGGCGCCGATTTGCGCGAATTCGCCGCTTCGTTCGACATGCCCAAAAGCGACGTAACAGCCATGTGCACCCGGGGCCGCAAGCTGTTTCAGCGGCTGGCGAATTGCCCGTTTGTTACGGTGGCGGCCATCGATGGCATTTGCGTGGGGGGCGGGGCTGAACTGGCCATTTGGTGCGATCGCCGCGTCATGGCGGATGACGCCAAAACTCAGTTTGGCTTTCCGGAAGTGAAGCTGGGTTTGTTTCCCGGCTGGGGAGGCACGGCCCGGTCGTCGCGGATCGTGGGTCTTTCGAACGCGGTGGAATTAGTCACCAGCGGCGAAAGCATTGACGGCCGCGCGGCTTACAAAATGGGTTTGGCTTCCGATGTGGCGCCGGCGGCCCGCATTCAGGAAGCGGCTATTCGCTTGATCCGCGCGGAGCAAAAATCGAAGCAATACCTCACAGACCGCCGCCGCTGGAGTGGGCCCATCGACATGAACGAGACCGAGTTGGGCTTTTTGGGCGCCACCGCTTACGGTTACCTCCAGCAACAAACCAAGGGGCACTATCCGGCGCCGCTGGCCGCGCTGGAAGTGATGTTGGGCGCGGCCACGCAAGATATCGATTCGGCCTGCAACGCCGAGGCCGAAGGGATGGCTGCGCTGTTCGGCTCGCCAGTGAACCGCGCGCTAATCAATGTGTTTTTCTTGTCAGATCGTAACAAAAAAGACACCGGCATCGACCGACCGAATGTCGCCACACGGCCGATCAAATCGGTGGCCGTAATCGGGGCCGGCATTATGGGGCAAGGGATCGCAGCGGCAAACCTGAAGCGCGATTTGCCGGTCACCATGACCGATGCCGTGCCCCAAGCATTGGGTGTGGGCGTGCAAAAAATCCTGGAAGAAGTTTCCTACAATAAACAAACGAAAGGCTCCGATCCGCAACGGGCTTTCAAATACGCCGCGCTGCTGCACGCCACGACCACCGATGCAGAATTAGCGCACGCCGATTTAGTCATCGAAGCCGTGGTCGAAAACCCCGAAGTCAAGCGGCAAGTGTTTGCTCGGTTGGAGCCGCTGTTGCGAGACGATGCTATCTTGGCTTCCAACACTTCGACCATTCCCATCACGCGATTGGCGGAAGGACTAAAGCGGCCGGCACAGTTTTGCGGAATTCACTTCTTCAACCCTGTGCGGAAAATGCCATTGGTGGAAGTAATCCGCGGCCAGCAGTCCAGCGACGAGACCATTGCTACCGCCGTGGCCTATGCCAAGTCGATTGGCAAATCGCCGATTGTCGTGAACGACGGCCCTGGATTTTTGGTCAATCGGCTGCTGCTGCCGTATATGAACGAATCGATTGAACTGCTTCTGGAAGGCGTGGAAATTTCCGCCATTGATCGGGCGGCTAAGAATTTCGGCATGCCGATGGGGCCGATTACTTTATTCGATGTCGTAGGCCTGGACACGGCTTTTTATGCCGGCCGCGTCATCTACGATGCCTTTCCGGAACGAATTGTGGTATCGCCGGTTGTGCCGGCGCTGATCAAAGCGGGGCGGCTAGGGCAAAAATCTGGGGCTGGCTTTTTCAAATACACTGGCGGCAAGGATCGCGGCGAAAACGATCCGTCACTCAAGCCGCTGCTTGCTCCGATGATTCGTGGCCAGCAAAAGCTAAGCGAGGAGCAAATCACCGCTCGGCTGTTTTTGCCGATGCTGCTGGAAGCCACGCGTGTGCTGACCGACAAAATTGTGCGCGACGTGCGCGATGTCGATTTGGGTTTGATTTACGGCCTGGGTTTTCCGCCGTTCAAAGGGGGCCTGTTATTTTGGGCCGACATGCTGGGCGTCGCCAAGATTTTGGAAATGCTCAAACCGCTGGAGTCACTGGGCCAGCGCTGGAAACCGACGCCGATGCTCGAAGACATGGCCAAAACCGGAAAGAAGTTTTATGGCTGAGAAAACCCTTGACCGGCACGCACTTGACCACCAGCGCTAACATTACAAGTGGAAATCATCCCCAATTGACGTGCTTCCTAACTACAATTCCTGAACCCCGAACCCTGGCTCTGACATGAAGCGCCCTGTGATTGTCGCTGCCGTGCGCACGCCCATTGGCCGCTCGCACAAAGAGAAAGGCGTGTTCCGCGACGTCCGGTCCGACGATTTAGCCGTATCGGCCGTGAAGGCGCTGATCGAACGCAGCAGAATCGATCCTATCGAAATCGAAGACGTGGTGCTGGGCAATACGCAACAGCAGGGAGAGCAGGGATTAAACGTCGCCCGAACCGTGGCGCTGATGGCGGGTTTGCCCATGCACAGCGGCGGGGCAACCATCAACCGTTTGTGCGGATCGAGCTTGCAAGCGCTCAATCAGGCGGCGCATTCGATTGTGGCCGGCGCGGAGGATGTGCAAATTGTCGGGGGCCTGGAACACATGCAACATATTCCGATGGACGCCGGAATAGATCTCAACCCCAAGCTGTTCGAACGCACCAGTAAGGGCGCACTGCTCATGGGCATTACCGCGGAATTTCTGGCCCAAACACAGGGTATTTCGCGAGAAGAGCAAGATGCGTTCGCACTTCGCAGCCATCAACGCGCTGCCGCCGCAACCCGCGAAGGCAAATTCAAGCCGGAAATTGTGCCGGTGTTTGGGCGAGACGAGGCGGGCAATCGCATTTTGGTGGAAACCGATCAGTGCATTCGGCCGGACGCCAGTTTGGAATCGCTCGCCGCATTGAAGCCTGCTTTCATGCCGGGCATGGGAACGGTGACCGCCGGCAACAGTTCCCCCTTGAACGACGGAGCCGCGGCACTGTTGGTGATGTCGGAAGAAAAAGCAAAATCTCTCGGCCTGAAGCCGTTGGTACGAATTGTGTCGACGGCCGTGATTGGCGTGGAACCGGCGGTCATGGGCACCGGGCCAGTGCCGGCCGCGCAGAAAGCGTTGGAGCGTGCCGGAATGAAACTGTCGGACATTGACCTCATCGAATTGAACGAAGCGTTCGCCTCGCAGGCGCTGGCGTGCATCCGGATGTTGAAGTTGGACGAGGGTAAAACAAACGTCCGAGGCGGGGCGATTGCCATTGGCCATCCGCTGGGTGCCAGCGGCGCGCGAATCGCTGCCACCTTAGTGCACGCCATGCTCGATCAAAGCGCTACGACCGGATTGGCCACCATGTGCATTGGCGTAGGGCAAGGAATTGCCACGATTTTCGAACGGGTGTGAATCGAACTCGGATCTGTTGAATTTTTCCGATGAGCGTTCCATCGACCACTCTCGTCAAATTGTTTTGCGACAGCGTGGCTCGAGGAGGCGACCGAACGGCCCTGCATTTGCCCACCGGTAATGGGGCGGCGTTTCGGTCGCTCTCATGGAACGAACTGGCCCACGAAGTGCGGCGATTGGCCGCCGGGTTACGGCGAGCCGGAGTGCAGCCAGGCGATCGGGTGGTGCAGGTTTCCGAAAACCGCTACGAGTGGATCTTAGCCGACTTGGCTGTGCACGTGGCGCGCGGAGTGCATGTGGCCTTGCATGCGTCCCTTTCGGGATCGCAAATCGCCTGGCAAATTGCAAATAGCGAAGCACAAATGGTGCTGCTCTCTACAGCGGAGCAAGCCGGAAAACTAGCAGTGGAGAGCCTTGCTCTGCCGCGGGGTTTGCAATTCTTTTCGTACGAACCGACCGAACGCGAAATCGCCGGACAGCCCATTTTGCCCTTTACGGAGTTATTTTCCGCGATCGGTAAAGATGCCGCCGACCCCCTACTGCAAGAATCGCTGGTGCAAACAACGGCGGACGATTTAGCTACCATCCTTTACACTTCCGGCACCACGGGCGAAGCCAAGGGCGTAATGCTCAGTCATGGAAACTTAACCAGCAACGCGGCCGGATGCTGTGCCGCCTTCGAAACCACGGTGAAAGATATTCGCCTAAGCTGGCTGCCGTTTTCGCATATTTTTGCTCGGACGTGCGATTTGTATACCTGGTTGGCGCGCGGCTCGGAACTGGCCGTGGTCGAAGATCGGGAAAAAATCATCGACCATTGCCAGATTTTGCGGCCTACGCTATTGAACGGCGTGCCGTATTTCTTCGAGCGAGTTTATCGGCGGCTTTCCGAAACGGGAAAACTGGGGCCAGCCGCTCCTGGCGGCAAAACGTATTTGCAACAAGCGCTCGGTGGCGACATCCGTGCCTGTTGCAGCGGCGGAGCAGCGCTTCCAGATCATGTGGCGGAATTCTTTTGGCAGCAGGGCTTGCCGCTGGTGCAAGGTTACGGCCTGACAGAATCGTCGCCGGTCATCGCCACCGCCACGCCGGATCACAACAAAGTTGGAACCGTCGGCCGGGCTATTGAGGGCGTGGACATTAAAATTGCCGAAGACGGCGAAGTGCTCACTCGCGGCCCGCACGTCATGCTTGGCTATTGGCAAAATCCTGAAGAAACTGCGAGTGTTCTCCAAAACGGCTGGCTGCACACCGGCGACTTGGGCGCGCTTGATGCAGACGGTTATTTACGGATAACAGGACGAAAGAAAGAATTGATCGTCACGGCGGGAGGTAAAAATATTGCGCCGGTGTTTTTGGAAAGCTTACTCGCCCAGGAGCCGCTCATTTCGCAAGCGATCATCATTGGTGAAGGAAGAAAGTTTTTGACCGCACTGATTGTTCCCAATCCCGACACTTTGCGGGCCGAAATTATTGCGCGGCAAATTCCTGTTCGTTCGGCGGCCGAAGCGCTGGTGCATCCGGCGGTGATGGAGTTGTATCGT